>CALMGU010000094.1 GCA_937865685.1 uncultured Alphaproteobacteria bacterium
TGGCTGCGAGCATCCACGGCGTGGTTCTGGCGGTCGATGGAGCAGCGGTGTTCATGTGCCGTCGTGCGCAGCGAGGAAGGAGCCGACCTGGTTGGTCAGGAAGCCATAGGTGGCATAGAGCTGCTCGGCAACCTTGGGCAGATCACCTGCCGCGACCGCGTTGCCGAAGCTGCCGACGACCTCGACCCACAGCGACCGCGGCTCCAGCGGCCAGTTCTCGATGCGCACCTGATAGGTGGCGCGATCGGCTTCGGTCGGCGGGAAGAACAGCCGCAGGCCGAGGGACTGCAGCGGTCGACCGAAGCCGGCCAACGCTTCGCCGTTCTCGAGGACGCGCCGCGCGAGGAATTCGCGGCTGTCGACCTTCTGCCTGGTGGATATCAGCGAGCGGATGCAGAACTGCTGTGCCACGCTGACCGGGATCGACAGGGCCGTGAAGGCCGTCGTGATCGCCGGGGCCGGGAAGCTGTTTTCGGGCGGGGCAGACATCCGCGAGTTCGACGGCGCGCCGAGGGAGCCGTACCTGCCCGTTCTGCTCGATCGCATTGAAGCGGCGGCGAAGCGAGCAGAAGCACGGCAGAGCCACACGGCCACGCGACTCTTCGCCACGCCGGGATCCGTCTGCAGATAATCCATGGCCCGGGACAGTCCCCACGCCCAGGCGCCGATGGCCCCGGGTCCGCAGGGATCAGAAGGCTAGGTCCAATCCGTGGCATGGGCGCGACCGGCATCGTCGCGCTCCATTTGCAGGGCTCTTGCGCCGGTTGCCCGTCTTCGACCATCACTTTGCGGAACGGCATCGAAAATATGCTGCGCCATTATGTGCCGGAAGTAACCGCGGTCGAAGCGGTCTGAATTTTATTCCCAGCCGGAGTTCGCCATGACATCTCACGCGGTCAGCGATGAAGCGCTCGATATTATCTTTCGGGACGCGCGCACCCAGAACAAATGGCAGGACAAGCCGGTCTCCAACGCGCATCTGATGGCGGTCTATGATTTGATGCGCTGGGCCCCCACCTCCGCCAACTCCTCGCCCGCGCGATTCCATTTTCTTACCACCATGGCGGCGAAGGAACGGTTGAAGCCCCATCTCAACCCCGGCAACCGCGACAAGACCATGGCCGCGCCGGCTGTCGCCATTATCGGCATGGATCTGGATTTTCCCGAATATTTTCCCCGTCTCTTTCCCAACAATCCCAAAATGAAAGACGGCTTTGCGGGCAAGGAGGAATTCACGCGCACCTTCGCGCTCCGCAATTCCAGCCTGCAGGGCGCTTATTTCATCATCGCCGCCCGCGCGCTGGGCCTGGATTGCGGTCCCATGTCCGGCTTCGACAATGATGGCGTGGACAAGGAATTTTTCGCCGGTACCAACATCAAATCCAATTTCATCTGCGCGGTCGGCCATGGCGATCCGGCGGGTGTTTTCCCCCGCAATCCGCGCCTCAGTTTCGACGAAGCGTGCAAGATTCTTTGAGAATACTGGCCGTCGATACGGCGCTTGGCGCCTGCTCGGTCGCGGTCCTCGATGGCGATGCCGTTCTGGCGCATCAGTTTGCAGAAATGACGCGCGGCCATGCCGAAGCCTTGGCGCCGATGGTGGATGAGACCATGCGCCGATCCGGCATTGCCTTCGCGGCGCTCGACCGCCTTGCCGTTACCACCGGCCCCGGCACGTTCACCGGCCAGCGTGTGGGCCTTGCCTTCATGCGCGGATTGCGCGTGGGCCTGAAAAAGCCCCTGATCGGCGTGACCACGTTGGAAGCCATGGCCGCCGCGACGGGCGCGCAACGCGCCGCCGCCATCCATGACGCCAAGCGTGACGAAGCCTATCTGTCGCTGTGGGAGTATGGCGCCGTGGTTTTGGAGTCCATGGTGATGCCCTTCGCCGATGCCATCCTCCGCATTCGCGCCTTCGGCCCTTCGGTTCTGTGCGGCACTGGCGCGCCCAAAGCGGGCGAAGCGCTGGGCCCGGAATTTATCGTCACCGATATCCGCCAGCCCGATGCCTTGTGGGTGGCGCGGCTGGCGATGGCGCGGCCCGTTCCGGACATGCCGCCCGCGCCGCTCTATCTGCGCGCGCCCGATGCCAAACTCCCGGGGAGCATCGGCCCCGCGAAGTTGCAGACTTCGCGTCAGGCCGCGCGGCCCAATCAATGATGCCCTTGCTGTTCGATCCGGCGCGCGACGATGCCGGGCCGCTCGCGCGGCTGCATGCGGCTTGTTTTCCCGATGCCTGGAGCGCGGATGCTATTCGCGAATTATTCGCAGGTCCGGGCGTCTTCGCCTTCTTCCTTCCCGACGGGTTCATTCTGACCCGCGCGGCGGGTGGCGAAGCGGAAATCCTCACCCTGGCGGTGGCGACGCAAGCGCGCAGACAGGGGCTTGGCCGCCTGCTGGTCCGGATAGCCGCACGGCATGCGGGGGAATTGGGCGCGGGCTGCCTGTTTCTCGAAGTTGCGGCGGACAATATCGCGGCACAGGCGCTCTACCGGGGCTTGGGTTTTGCGCCGGTGGGACGGCGCAAGGCTTACTATGGCGGCCGGGATGCCGATGTCCTTAAAGTCATGCTGCCGCTTCCGAATTCCGGAAAATTCGCCTAACCTTAAGGCCGCAACAATCGCTCACGGGGATGTCAGGTGACGCGGATCGAGAAACTCTGCGTCGATAAGGGTCTGCGCATGACGGAGCAGCGCCGCATCATCGCGCGCGTCCTGTCGAATGCGGGGGATCACCCCGACGCTGAAGAACTGTACCGCCGCGCCGCGGCGCTGGATCCCCATATTTCGATCGCCACCGTCTATCGCACGGTCAAGCTGTTCGAGGACGCGGGCATTCTGGAACGTCATGATTTCCGCGACGGCCGCGCCCGCTATGAAGAGACGCCGGAAAATCATCACGATCATCTGATCGATGTGCAGACCGGCAGCGTGATCGAATTCCGCAACGAGGATATCGAGAAGCTTCAGCGCCGCGTCGCCGAAGAGCTGGGCTTCGAGCTGGTCGATCACCGGCTGGAATTGTACGGCGTGCCCAAAGGCAAGAAGCCTAAGGTATGATTTTCCCGCTCCGTCTCTTTCGCGCAAGCGCTCAGAGACACCTCCCCCGCCAGCGCTGCGCGCGCGGGGGAGGCGGATCTGTACTTGCTCCCAGATCCTGATGCCTACAATTCGCGCCGCTGCCATTTTGGCGGTCTTTCTTGTCGTCACCGTGATTTTGATCCCGTGGCAATGGCTGCTGCTGACCCTGAAGCTGCCCGCGCGCCGCACTTTTCCGCATCGCTATCACCGCTTCGTGGCGCGGCTGTTCGGCATTCACATTCGCGTGAAGGGAACGCCGCCCGCGAAGGCGACCTTGCTGGTGGCCAACCATTCCAGCTGGCTGGACATCGTGATTTTCTCCGCGGCGGCGCCGCTGTCCTTTATCGCCAAATCCGAAGTGGGGACCTGGCCCTTCTTCGGAACCTTGGCGCGGCTGCAGCGGACGGTCTTCGTGACCCGCACAAGGCGTACGGAAACCGGCGCGGCGCGCGATGCCATCGCCCAGAGGTTGGCCGAAGGCGATGTCCTGGTGCTGTTCCCGGAAGGCACCTCCAATGACGGCAATATCGTTTTGCCTTTCAAAAGCGCGCTTCTGTCGGCGGCCGATACGCTGCTGGCCGACGGTACCAAGGTGCCGGTTCAGCCGGTTTCGACCGCCTATGTCGCCCGTCAGGGCATCCCCATGGGCCGGGAAAACCGCCCGCTCTATGCCTGGTATGGCGACATGGAACTGGTTCCCCATCTTTGGGAAGCCTTGAAAGCCGGGCCTTTGGACGTCGTCGTCCAGTTTCACCCGCCCTTGCCGCCCATGGACCGCAAGGATTTGGCCAGAATCGCCTGGGAAACCGTGAGAAAAGGCCAGGCGGCTGCGCTAGCCGGGATTTCTTAGCTGCCCCCAACTGTCTTCCTCAGGCAAGCCTTCGGAAGACGTTCGGCTTGCTTGGCCGCAAACCTCACTCCCCCGTCAGGCCTGCGGCTTGCTGCCCGCTACGCGGGCGTTCGGCCGGCGAAAGCTCCCCCGGAGCTTTCGCTGACCGGCTTCACGGGGAAGAAAGTCCGTGTTTTGCATAGCTATTGAATATAGTGGCCCGCGCCGCGATAACTCCCGCCCGATGAAAAAGCTCTTCATCAAGACCTATGGCTGCCAGATGAACGCCTATGACTCGGCGCGCATGGCGGACCTGCTTGCGCCGTTGGGTTATGCGGGCACCGAAACGCCGGAGGATGCCG
>CALMGU010000095.1 GCA_937865685.1 uncultured Alphaproteobacteria bacterium
AGTGTGCCGTCGTCGGTCAATACATAACCGGTTGACCCGGCGGCTGCGATATAGTGGGCCGAGCCCCCGACAGGAATCTGTTGGAACGGGACGGCAGAAGTGGAGCCGCGGTAACGTGCGGCCAGCACCCCTTGCGTGCCGGCCGCTACGAGCACATAGCTGGCGGTCATGGCGGCATCGTGCATCTCGCCGGAGACGGCAAACAGGCCAACCTGCTGGGGCATGCCGTCCGCAGCTGTGTCGTAGATATGCAGCAAGCCGGCCGCATCGGCGAGAAAAGCCAGGCGGTCATGGGCAGCGAGCAGCCGGACGCCGTCAGAGAGGGAACGTGTGCCGATGTCCGTTGGGTGAATAGGGTCCGTGATATCCAGCACCCGAATCTTGTCGTTCTCGCCGTAGACGTAAAGCCGGTCGTCGTGCACGCGCACCAGGGCGGAGTGCTCAGGCGTGCGGAAAAAGCCGGCACCTGAGAGGCTGCTCGGGTCGCCATAGTCGACGATGGTGACGTCGCCGTCCATGCCGGTCGCCAGGTAAGCGTAGCGGTCCAACGCAGCAACGTCCGCCGTCACGCCGGGCACGCGATAGGTGCCCACGGCCGTCAACTTTGCGGGAGCTGAACCGCGCAAAATGTGGAACCCGCCCTCGGAGACATCGGTGGCCAGGACTAGTTCGCCGGCGGCGGGTGTGTCCCCAACGGTCACGTCGGTCACCAGTGCGCCAGCCTTACCCGTGGTCAGCAGGCGCGGGTGGCGGCGATCGGCGGCGTCGACGACTGCGACGCCGCTGGTGCCGTTGGCGACATAAACCCTGTCGCCCACCACCTGGAGATTCTTGGTATAGGTAGGGAGGTTGACGCCGCCGACCAGGACAGGGGCTGCCGGGTCGGACGCATCGGCAATCAGCAGGGCGCCGGGCATGATGCTCAAGTAGAGGTAACGTCCCACCACTGCAACACCTTCAACCGGGCGCGGGATGCCGGCGAAGGTGGTGAGGGTGGGACGTTGGGGGTCGAAGACGTTGACAATGCGCAGCCCACTGGAGGTGGCCAGGTAGGCGAAACCATCCTGAACCGCAATCCCCTCCAACTGCGAAGCGCGCAAGAATCCAACTTGCTGCGGGTGAAGAGGATCGGCGATGTCATAGACAAACAAGCCACCTTCGGGGGCGATGGCAAAGACGTGATGGCCGGCGATGGCGAGCCCGTTGAGGGGCTTGGATGCTGCAACGGATGCGACTTGCTGCGGATGCGCCGCGTCGGCGAGGTCGATTGCGACCAGGCCAGACCGGTTGGTGACGTAGGCGAAGTTATCACGCAGTGCAATGTCGTTGGCGGCCAGCGGCAGGTAGGCAACACGGCGCGGGTGCGCTACGTCCTTATAGTCCACGACGGCAAATTCGGCGCTGCTGCCGACAAAGGCGTAGCCGTCGCGTGCCGCGATGGCTAACGACGAGCCGCCGAGGTGCTCGACGGACTGCACATGCAGGTCCGCCTGGGCTGTGGCGGCGCCAGCAGCGGCCAATGCTGTCGGCGTGCTGCTGGCAGACAGTGCCAACATGATGGCAAGAATCACAGCTGTGACTGCTTTCATAGATCGCCTCCTGTTTGTGGTACCGAGTTACAGAAACCATCTATGCTTCTTGTAGCACGGGGCGACTTGACAAACATGCGATTTCTTGACAGTTGTGGTTGCCAAATTTGTACGCTACAATCTGCGCCATGCAACCCTTTGAATACTCCCGAGTTGACACCATTGAGCAGGCATCCGCCCTCCTGCAGCAGGCCCAAGGGCGGGCGCGTATCCTCGCCGGAGGCACCGACCTGTTGGTGGCACTGCGCGAGCGGCGGATGACGACGGACCTGGTGATCGACGTCAAGTCGATTTCTGAACTGACAGCACTGCACTATGACGCAGAGACCGGCCTGCACATCGGGGCCGCCACCCCTTGCTGGCGCATCTACGGCGACCCACAGGTTTCCACCCTGTTTCCGGGCCTGGTAGATGCAGTGCGCCAGATCGGGGGTGTCCAGATTCACGGCCGCGCCAGCTTGGGCGGCAACCTGTGCAACGCCTCGCCGGCAGCCGACTCCATCCCGGCACTCATCGTTCACGGCACCCAGGCGGAGATAGGGGGGCCGGCAGAGCGGCGCATGGTGCCGGTCGAGCAGTTCTGTACGGGGCCGGGGCGCACAGTGCTGAAGCCGGAGGAACTGCTGGTGGCGCTGCACCTGCCGCCGCCGCCAGTGCACAGCAGCGGCGCCTATGTGCGTTTTACGCCGCGCAACGAAATGGACATCTCGGTCGTGGGCGTTGCTGCCTGGGTGCAGCTAGACGACGCAGGCAGCCACTTTGTGAGCGGCCGCGTCGCCCTGGCCGCCGTCGCCCCCACGCCGCTGCCCGTGCCGGAGGTCGAGAGCTGCCTGGCCGGGCAGCAGGTAAGCGATGGAACGTTCGTCAAAGCGGCCGTCGTGGCGCAGGAGGCAGCGCGGCCAATCACAGATATGCGCGGGACGGCCGACTACCGGCGGGAGATTGTGGGCGTGCTGGTGCGGCGAGCGCTGGAGATGGCAGTTGAACGCGCAAGACGGGGGGCAAAATGATCGGCACACAAATACGCAAACACGTCGTCACGGCCACAGTGAACGGCAACCAGGTCGATTTCCTGTGCGAGCCGCGGCAGAGCCTGCTGGAGGTCCTGCGGGACGTGCTGGGATTGACCGGCGCCAAGGAAGGGTGCAATAACGGCAACTGCGGCGCCTGCAACGTTCTGCTTGACGGCGTACTGGTCAACTCCTGCCTCGTGCTGGCGGTAGAGGTCGACGGCTGCCGGGTCGACACTGTGGAAGGGCTGGCGCAGGGAAGCACGCTGCATCCGCTCCAGCAAAAGTTTCTCGAACACGCGGCGCTGCAATGCGGGATCTGCACCCCCGGCTTTCTGATGGCGGCCAAGGCACTGCTGGATCGCAACCCGGATCCGACCGAAGCCGAGGTGCGCTACTGGCTGGCGGGCAATCTCTGCCGCTGCACCGGCTACGACAAGATCGTACGTGCGGTGCTGGATGCGGCGGATGCCGGCGAAGCGTCGAGCGTGGCATAGGGAGCGCACACCATGACTACTGTGACCAAAAACGAGACGGCTGAAGGTTCGGCGTTCAAGGTGATCGGCACACGCCCGATCCGGCCGGACGGCGTGGACAAGGTGACGGGGCGCGCCGTCTATGGCGCGGACGTGCGGCTGCCGGGCATGCTGTACGGCAAGGTGCTGCGCAGCCCGCATGCCCACGCCCGCATTCGCAGCATCGACGTTGAGGCAGCCCTGAAGATACCAGGCGTGCGCTCCGTCGTGACGGGAGCCGACCTTCCTGCCCTGGCCGACAGCATTGAGGACCTGGGCGAGTCGGTCGTCAATATGCGCTATGCCAGCAACAACATCCTGGCTGACGACAAAGTGCTTTACTACGGCCATGCGGTGGCAGCGGTGGCGGCAGATTCGGTCCACATAGCCGAGGAAGCGCTGGGTTTCATCGTGGTGGATTACGAGGTGCTGCCGCACGTGCTGGATGGCCGGCAAGCCATGGAGGCAGACGCGCCACTGCTGCTGCCCGAGCTGCGGACCGACGAATTAGGCAAGCGTGGCGACACGCCGACGAACGTGGCCGAACACATGCGCCACCAGCGCGGCGACGTGGAGCAGGGCTTTGCGGCAGCGGCCGTGGTGGTAGAGCGAACCTTCCAGAGCGCCACGGTGCACCAGGGCTACATCGAACCGCAGAATGCGACGGCGCTTTGGAACCACGACGGCCGCATCTCGGTCTGGTGCAGCACGCAGGCAGCGTTTTCGGTGCGCGACCAGTTGGCGGAGCTGCTGCAGGTGCCGGTCGCCGATGTCGAGGTGACGCCCACGGAAATTGGCGGCGGTTTTGGCGGCAAAATCAGCGTCTACCTGGAGCCGATAGCGGCGCTGCTGTCAAAGAAGAGTGGGTGCCGGCCGGTGAAGCTGGTGATGACGCGGGCCGAGGTGCTGGCCGCGACGGGCCCGACCTCGGGAGCCTGGATGCGCGTCAAGATGGGGGCAGATGCGGCAGGAAGGCTGACAGCCGCAGAGGCGGAGCTGGTCTACGAGGCTGGGGCATTCCCCGGCTCGCCGGTGGGGGCCGCGTGCGACGTCATTTTTGCGCCGTACCAGGTGGAAAACGTATTGATTGACGGCTACGATGTGGTCGTCAATCGGCCGAAAGCGACGCCGTACCGGGCGCCGGGGGGCACCAACGTGGTGTTTGCCAGCGAAAGCGTCGTGGATGAGCTGGCGCAGAGACTAGGCATGGACCCGTTCGAGTTCCGGTTGTGCAATGCGGTAGCCGAGGGCGACCGCAGGCCCGACGGCCGGCCTCTCCCCAGGGTTGGAGCGATCGAGACGCTGCAGGCAGCAGTTGCACATCCGCACTATCATGCGCCGCTAGGAACGGCACGGCGCGGCACAAAGCGCGGGCGCGGCGTGGCCCTTCGAGAGCACGAAACGGTCGCGGGTGGGTTCGTGAATGGCGTTGGGCCAGACATTCATCTCCGCCCCATAAAGGCAGGCGAAGAGATCGGCGGACGACAGCGCCCCGCCGGGGTGACCGGAACCGGCATGAAAGATCGACGCCACCGAATGGCAGCGGATGAAGCGCGCCGCTTCGGTGAGCTTTTCCACCAGGGCATCATCGGAAGGGGCCAATTTCAAGGATCGAAGTTGCTGGTTCATGGGTCAGGCGGCCTTGGCAAGGCGCGCGCGCGCCAGAAGATCGGCATAAAGAATGATGCGGGCTTTGGGGGCGAGGCGCCGCGCCTCCGCCACGATCTCGTCGGCGAAACCGCGCGACATCACCACCACCACATCCACCATGGCGCCGGAAAGCGCGTGCGGCGGGCTGAGACGCACGCCGTGGCGGCTGTCCATGTGCTGGATGAGATGGGCGTCGATCAGAAGCGCCAGATCGGCCGGATCGAAGCCGCCCGTCCGCACCAGGGAGTCGAACAATCGCCCGGCCCCCCACAGCGCCACGCGCTGCGGCTTCAGGCTTTCCAATTCCTGCGCGGCGGCGGACAGCGCGGCGCAATTGGCGGCGCGGGTCGTGACATAAGACGTCATCAGGCTTGCGCCGCGCATCACTTCGGCGGGATCGGCGGCGATCTCGGCCGCCGGCGTGCCACTCTTGCGGGCCACGAAAATAAGATTGATGCGGTCCTTGGGGTCGGGCTGTTCGATGATGGTGAAGCCCGCCGCCTCGATCATCCGGCCCAAGGTAACGTCGGAGAAATGGTAGAGATGCTTGTCGATGAACCATTCTTCCAGAATGTCGTTGCCGCCGATCAAGGCGATGTTCGGCGCGTCCAGCACCAGCAATCCGCCCGGCTTCAGCACCCGCGCATGATCCTTCAGGCTTCCGAAGGGCCCGGCCAGATGCTCGATGGTGTGGCAGGAATGAACGACGTCGAAGCTGGCATCGGCGAGTTTGGCGTCCTCGATGCGCGATTGGATCAACCGCGTGCGTGACAGGCCGGCGCAGGAATCGGCATAACGCTCGTCCGGTTCGACCGCCGTGATCTGGGCGTTGGGGGCGGCTTCCAAGAACGCGGCGGTAAAGCGGCCCCGGTTGGAACCCACATCCAGCAATGAAAGGCCTGCGCCCAGATCGGCATGGCGGGCCAGGGCATCCATCGCGACTTGGGTGCGGAAACCTTTGCCGTAGCGCACATTGCCCCAGTCGGCTCCGCCGGAGACCGCCGCGTCGTGGCGCTTTTCGGTGCGATCGATGCGCGGGGTGCTTTGCACCAGCCCGCAATGACCGCACAGGAAAACCTTCAGGCCCCGGGTGGAGCCTTCCGGCTGGTAGACGAATTTGAGGGAATCCCTGCCGCAGAAATCGCAAAAATCGGCGTGCATGCACTGAGGTCCGGTGAAGAATCCGGTAACCATGATTGGGCGTTTGTCGTTACCAACGCCTTAATAATTCACGACATATTCGGGCGTGCCGGCATAACCCAGCCGGGCCTGCATCGCCCCGGCAATGGCCTCGAATTGCTGGCGCTGGGCGGCATCCAGCAAGCGGTCTTCCGGCCGGTTCACATTGTGCGGCCGGGCAAACACACCATAAGCCTCGTCGCGATACGGCAGGCCCAGGAATTCATAGAGCCCGCGGACTTCGGACGGCGTGCTGCGCAGGTCTTCCAATCGGGCGAACAGTGTTCGCTCGGCGGAAAGCCTGGACAATTCCTCCAGCACCACCCGGTTCAGCTCCGCCCAATGCCAGCAGATGCGCTCGAACTGGGAGAAGACGCGGAAGCGGCCGGAATCGGCGCTGCCATGGTGGGGCAGGGGCCACCAATATTTCTTTTCCGGCGGCGGCGCGGGCTCATGCGCGTCGACATGCGCCTGCAGGATCGCCGTCGAAGCATCGTCGTAACACTCGTTGCCCAGCTTGTGAAAATAGGAGCTGGCCACTTTGCGGCCGTCGCGCACCAGATGAACGAAGCGCGCGTTGGGAAAGGCGGCGGCCAGATCCGGAATCAGCCAGGAGAGTTTGTTGGAGGAATCGCCCCAATGCGCCGCGCCGCTATAGCGGATCGCGCCGCCATAAGTCTCCCCGATCAGGCGCCGGGTTTCCTCGGCATCGATCAGGCCCAGATAGCGCCGGACCGCCAAAGGCTGGGTGATCTGCACCATATATTCGTGATGCATCTCCACGTCTGGCACGGCGGACAGGGCCTTGTGCAGCATGGCCGTGCCCGAACGTCCCGACGAGACGATGAAGAAAGGCTCCGCGCTCATGCCTTGACCGCGATCACCACGGCTTCGCGCCCAAGCCCCGCTTCGGCCAAGCCGCGGTAAAAGGCGCGGCGCGTTTCCTTCAGGCCGGCGGCCTCGAAAGCGAGATCGAATTTCTTGCGCCGGTTGTGGCAGGCGCGGCCCAAGACATCGTCGCCCACATAATTCTCGCCCATCATCAGGAATGCTTCCATGGGGAAGCTGGTGGTGCGAGCTGTGGGCGCAAAGCCTGATTTTTTCAGCAGATTGGAAAGCGACTCGAAGTCGAAATAATTGAGGTGATGGGGCGGCGCCACCCACCAGTCATTGGTCTCCGCCGCCGTCATGCCCGCGATCTGCAAGGGCGAGAAATCGTTGGGAACATTGACGCAAATGATGCCGCCCGGCTCTGCAAGGCCATGCGCCAAGCGGATCAGAAGCGCGGGATCGGGAATATGTTCCAGCACATTGTTGAGATGAATGACGTCGAAGCGGCCCAGCGACGGGGCGCTCTCCGCATTGAAGAAACCTTCGGTGACCTCGGCACCCAGTCCGCGCGCATGGGCTGCGGCCTGGCGCGACGGTTCGATGCCATGCGCAAGCCAGCCGCGCCGCATCGCGGTTTCCAGAAAGAAGCCCGGACCGCAGCCGATATCCAGCAAGCGGCGGCGGTCGGGCGGGAGCAGCGACTCGAAAATCTCCAGCCGGTCGGTCTGCGCCAGCAAGGCCCAGTCCTGGTCCTCCCCGGCGCGCACCAGAAAAGTGGGCTTTTCGCTAGTGTAATAGTCTTCGCGATAGGCGCGTTCCATCTCTTCGGCGCGCGGCAGCGGCAAGGCGTGTTTGAAGCCGCAAGTTTCGCATTCGATGATGTCGTGCCCGGGCCGGGCCGCGACACGGCGGCCCTTGTGCGGGCCGTCCTGGAGTAAATTGTTTGCGGCGGCATGACTCATGCGCTGCGTGGCCTCGCATCGGTTGTTAACCGCTTTTTAGCCATACGCTCTTTAGAAATGGTTAAATGGAAAGAGAGCTTGCCGCCCCCCTCTTCATCGCCGAAGCATCCAGCAATCATGGCCGCGATCTTTTCCGCGCCAAGGCGTTCGTGGATGCGGCGGCGGATGCGGGCTGCGGTGCGGTCAAGTTCCAGCTCTTCAAGATCGATCGCATGTTCGCGCCGGAAATCCTGGCGAAAAGCCCCAAACATCGCGCCCGCGCCGAGTGGGAGCTGCCGCTTTCCCATCTTGCGCCCCTGGCCGGCCATTGCCGCGCGCGGAACATCCAGTTTTCCTGCACGCCTTTCTATCTGGAGGCGGTGGCCGAACTGGCGCCGTTCGTCGATTTCTACAAAGTCGCGTCCTATGAACTTCTGGTCGATGACCTGCTGAAAGCCTGCGCGCACGCCGGCAAGCCGGTGGTGCTGTCCACGGGCATGGCGACCCTGGATGAAATCCAGGCGGCGGCGCGGTGCCTGCGCGATGCGGGCGCGCGCGATGTGACCCTGCTGCATTGCGTCTCGGCCTATCCCACGCCTGCTTCCGAAGCCAATCTTTCCGCCATCGAAACCATCCGCGCGGCGACGGGATTGCCGGTCGGCTGGTCGGATCACACACGCCGCCCCGCGGTGATCGAGCGCGCCGTGCATCATTGGGGCGCGCGGGTGGTGGAATTCCATCTCGATCTCGACGGAAAGGGCGCGGAATATGCCGCCGGCCATTGCTGGCTGCCGCACGAAATCGCGCCGGTGATCGCGCGCATCCGCGAAAGCCTGGCCGCCGACGGCGCCGGTTTCAAAGGTCCGCAGCCATCGGAGATTTCCGACCGCGAATGGCGTGCCGATCCCGCCGACGGGATGCGGCCGCTGAAGCATGTGCGGCTGGCTTATAAGGGTGAAGCTGCGTGATCGCCCGCAAATATCCGCGCATCGTCGCCGTTATCCAGGCCCGGATGGGCTCGACCCGGTTGCCGGGCAAGGTGCTGCGCCCGGTCGCGGGAAAGCCCTTGCTCTGGCACATCGTTCATCGCCTCAAAGCGTCGCGGCTGGTCGAGGAAATCGCCATTGCCACCACCGTCAATCCGCTGGACGAAGCGATTGTGGAATTCGGCGCCGCGCATGGCGTCGCGGTGATACGCGGACCCGAAGATAATGTGCTGGCCCGCTTCGCCATGGCGGCGGAGCAACTGGATGCCGACATCATCGTGCGGGTATCGTCCGACGCACCGTTCCTGGATGCGCGTTTCATCGACCATCTGGTCACCAGCATGATCGCGCAGGGCGGCGACTATGTGCTGATGGAAGATGGCGCGCCTTGCGCCCATGAAGGGGTCGATCCTTTGACCCGCCGCGCCCTCACCAAGCTGATGCTGCATGCGGGTGAGGATCCGGCGGCCCGCGAGCACGTCACCGGCTATTTCAAGCTCCATCCCAAATTCGTGCTGATCGCGCGCGCGCCTGCTTATCCCTTGCTGGCGCGCGAAGGCGGCCGGCTGACCATCGACACGCCTGACGATCTGGCCTTCGTGGAAGCGGTCCATGACCGGCTGCATGCCAGGGCGGGCGAAGCATCGCTTTCGGATCTTCTCCTGCTTCTGGAGCGGGAGCCGGAACTGCGCGCCATCAACGGTCATGTGAAGCAGAAGCCCATTCTCCCCAGCGGCGGGCTGGCCCTGATCCGCTGTGACGGCGGCGGCAAATTCGGCTATGGCCATGTCAAGCGCATGGTGGCACTGGCGCGGGCGCTCCGGGATCGCGAAAGCATCGGAGCGTTGTTCGCGCTCCATGGCACACCGGATGCCGCACTTCCCATCCGCCGCGCGGGATTCGAAGCGGTGATGATCGATGGCCAGGACGATCTGGCGGGGCTGATCGGAAAGCATGCGCCGGACCTGCTGCTGCTGGATGGGCGCGAAGGCCCGTCGCGCAGTGAATTGGAAGCCTTGCGCCGCGACATTCCCATCGTCGCCGCGATCGATGACGGCTCCGATACCCGTCTGGCCGCTGACTTCGCTTATTATCCGCCGGTGCCGCAGGCGCGGACGCTCGACTGGACTGGCGCCCGCACCGTCCCCCGCATCGGCTGGGAATGGTCGCTGCTGGGCCTCAATCCGCATTTGACACCCATCCATGCCATGCCGGCGCGGCCCACCTTGCTGGTGGCGATGGGCGGCAGCGATCCCATGGGCCTTACCTTGCGCGCCGCCCAGGCGCTGATGCCGCTGGATGCTACATTCCGTATCCGCTTCGTCATCGGCGCCGGCATGGTGGATGCCGCCAAGGTCGCGGCCCAACTTGTGTCCCTGAAGGACACGTATGAAACCGTGGAAGGCGCGGACGATCTGGCGGTCGAATATGCCTCGACCGATCTGGCGCTCTGCGCGTTCGGCGTCACCACTTATGAATTGGCCGCGTTCGGCGTGCCCGCGATCTATCTGGGATTGTCCGAGGACCATGCCCGTTCCGCCGGCGCCTTCGAAGCCGCCGGCATGGGCCAGTCGCTGGGCGTGGCCTCGCAGGTTCGCGACGAGGATATTCTGTCGGCGGTCAAAGCCCTGATGAACGATCCCGTCCGGCGGCGCGAAATGCGCAACGCCGGATTTTCCACTTTGGATGGCAATGGCGCGGCACGCATCGCCGCCGATCTGGCAGCCGCGCTGAAAGAAGAGAAATCGCCGGCCCGGGCCGCGCGCTGATCAAATAAGCGCGGCCGCTTTCTCGAACACATCACGCCAGTCGCCGCGCGTCGCGGGCATCAGGCATTGGCAGGCCGGCGCGAGCGGCTCATAGGACTGCCCAAACGCGGTCCAGCTTGTATCGTAGAGAAGTTTCAAGGTGCGCGTTCCGGTGCCGGCTCCCAGCCAGGAAACGGCGGTCGGGGCGCTGACGAGCACGTTCAGCGCCGACAACATCGCGGCGGTGCGGTCGAGTTCGTTTTTCTGATCCAGCGCGGGCGGAACGAAGATCTCGCGGCCGCTCAGTTTTTCCAGAGCGGCGATTTCATCCGCTGTCGCGTCATACTGGCAACTCACCAATGTGCCGGGGAGGGCCTGGAGGAACGCGCCCCAGGCTTCCAGCGGCGCATATTGAACGGAGCGATGCCCACCGGACTTGCCGCTGCGCCAGCACAATCCGACCAAAGGCGATGGCCCCAGGCCGGAGAAGATTTTCTTCCAATGCGTCTGTTCCACCGCATCCGGCGTCAGGAAAATGCTTTGCTGAGGAAATGAATCGAGTGTGGATCTCAACCAACGCGGCACGGAGCCCATCAAGGTGACGGCATTGGCGCCGCCAGCGGCTTTCAGCCAGCCATAATCGGCGGTGACCGTGCCATTCACGGTTGCCAAGGCTTGCGGCTTCACGGTCATGCCGGAAAGAGAGCGCTCCATCAAGCGAACCAGGCGCGGCTCGCATTCCAGAACGACGCTGCCGCCATCTTCTGCGGCGCGCGCCAGAAGATCGGGCATCACGCTCATGAACATGATCTGGTCGCCCACGCCTTGTTCGGCGCGTACCAGCAGGCGGGTACGTTTCAGATTCTCGCCCCGCCATTCGGCAAGACTGAGTTTCGCGGCCGGCACTTTGCTGGTGATGTCGCCGCGGGCGGCATAGTCGCGCCAGCCCTCTTTCAGATTGCCGGTGAGAAGATGCAGCACCGCCCGGTTCAGGCGCGCCTGGGCGTTGCGCGGATCGGCCTTGATCGCGCGGTCATAGAGGGTGCGCGCTTCTTCAACATTTCCATCGTCCGACAGAAGGTCAGCCAGGTTGGACAAGGCGGCGGGATAGGTGGGATTGATCGCCAGGGCCGCCCGATAAAATTCGATGGCGCGCGCATTGTCGCCGCTCTCGCGCCAGGCCGAACCCAGAGTCAGCAGCAGGTCGGGGTTTTGCGGATTGCGCGCCAGGGCCGGTTCCAGCAGGGCGCGGGCGGCTTCGAATTGGCCCTGCGCCCGCAGCAGGTTGGCCAGATTGACCAGAGCTTCCACGCGTTCCGGGTCCTGGGCCAGGACTTTGCGGAAGAATTCGGCGGCGGGCTGGGCCAGGCCCAGGGCGCGGGCGGTATTTCCCAGCGCGAACAGTGTTCGGATATCATCCGGCCGTTCCGCCAGAGCCTTTTCGAAGCAGGAAATGGCTTCCAGATGCCGGCCCTGGGACGACAATTTCAGGCCCTGGTCATAGGCGGCCGAAGAGGCGTGCGCGGCGGCGTGCATGACCCCAGTTTTGCGAAAGCGCCTTAAGGCCGCGTTAAGCGTGTTTTCTTCGGCCGATCGGGGGAATTTTCGGGGTTGTCATTATCCCCGCCTTAACGCCGTGAATGCGATTTTCAGGCAGGAGCAACGGCCAGGAGCCGGTAGCGACAGCGTGTCGGCGGGAGCTGCGAAGCAGCGAGCGTTGCCACGCTGTCGCTAGCAACTCCGTCCGGCCGTGCGACCAAAGGTATTCTATGTCCGGTATTGGCTTTCCCGGTTTGGATTCGTCCGTCCTGCTGAGTTTCTACCAAACTCAGTTGAACAGTTCTGCGTCCGCGGTGGCGGCGCGCAACACCATCAATCCGCAGGCATCGAATTCGAACAGCGCCACCGCCAACGACGCGCCGCCCTGGCAGGCGCCCCGGCTTTCCACCGACGCGCAGACCGCCAAGGTCCTTTCCACCACCAATTTCCTCGACACTTCAAATGTGCCGCTCTCGGCCGGCGCCACCAGCGACGCCAAGATGGAGCAGGACAATCAAAAGCTTTTCTCGCTCTACAGCGCGGTCAACAGCCTGGCCTATCTTGCCAAGCTGGCGCAGGGCGCGACGGAGACGCCGGGCCAGCTGGCCGGATTGAATGCGCGGTTCCAGACCGGGTTGGCGCAGGTCCAGCAATATCTGAAATCGACCAGCTTCAACAATTTCACTCTGCAGGCGGCGATGCCCACCGCCACCGCAAGCTCGACGGCGAATATTTCCCTGGGCGGATTCACCTATGCGACGCGTCAGCTCGTCACCAACGCCAATATCGACAACCCGATTCCGGGCCTTTCGGCCGCCAGCAGCTTCACCATCACGGTGAAGAAGGGTGGCGTCGCCACCGATGTCGCCATCGACCTCTCCCAGGTTTCGGGCTCGCTGACATTGGGCAATGTGGTCAGCTACATCAATTCGCAGCTTGCCGCCGACGGGTTTTCCACCCGCTTCCAGAAAGTGCAGAAGGGCGGCACGGCCACATCGAATACCGGCGCCACTTATGGCCTTCAGATCACGCCCGGCGGCACCGAGTCGATCTCGCTTTCGGCCGCGTCCACGCCGTCGCTCTATATGGTGGGAAATTCCGGCACCGCCAGCGAGACCAACACCAGCACCGCCGGCAAACAGGGCTCCACCAACACCACCACGACCGCGGCGGACCAGACCGGCCGCTTGATCAAGCTGTCGAATATTTCCGGCACGCCCACGGCCGTCGTCACCGCCAACCAGAAAGCCACCACCGGCACCACGACGGCGGCGGACACGGTGGTCGATGCCAGCGGCAATATCTATGTGATCGGCAACGCCACCGGCAATTTCGGCAGCCAGCTCAACCAGGGCGCCCAGGATTCCTATCTCACCAAATATGATTCCGCCGGTAATGTGCTGTGGCAAAAACTGCTGGGCAGCGCCGGAACCGCCAATGGCAATGGCCTGGCGCTCGATCCGTCCGGCGGCGTCATCGTCACCGGCAGCACCACCGCCGATGTGGTGCCGGGGTCCGTCGCCAACGGCAATGAGGATTCCTTCGTCGCCCGTTATGACGCGAGCGGCAACCAGATGTGGATCAAGCAGATCCAGACCCTGGCCAACAACCGCTCCAACGCGGTGAGCGTGGATGCCAGCGGCAATATCTATATCGGCGGCTCGGTGTCGGGCTATCCGATCGCCAATCCGGTGGGCGGCCAGACCAGTATTCCCGGCGGGGTGATCGGGGCGCATCAGACCGCGCAGGGCGGCGTCGATGCCTATCTCGCCAAATTCGATTCCAAGGGCAATCTGCTGTCCGAAAATCAGTTCGGCACCAGCGGCGACGATCAGGTGGCCGCCACCGCCACCGGCACGGACGGCAGCCTCTATGTCGCCAGCGTGCAGAACGGCCAGGCCATCGTCAGCAAATATGCCAATGGCGACATCACATCCGCCCCCGTCTGGAGCCAGTCCCTTGGCGCGCTGCAAGCCGGCGGCGGCATCGGCGGGCTCACGGTTTCGGGCGGCAATGTCTATGTCTCCGGCACCACCTCCAACGGCAATCTGACGGCGGGCGGACAGGCCAGCATCGCGGCGGCATCCAGCGGCGGCACCGATGCATTCGTCTTCGCGCTCACCGACAATGGCGGCAGCGTCAGCGCCGATCATGTCTCTTATGTGGGAACCGGCGTCAGCGACCAGGGCGGCGCGATGACGGTGGGCCCGGACGGCACCATCTATCTGACCGGCACCACCATGGGCACGTTCGCGGGCCAGCAGCGCAACATCCAGAACGTCACCAACGCCTTTGCCACGGCCCTCAATGCCAATGGCAGCGTGCAATGGACCCAGCAATATGGCGGCGCCGACGGCCAATCCACTGGCGCCAGCATGGCGATCGATCCCAACGGCTCCAGTGTGCTGGACGTGCTAGGCCTGCCGCGCGGCACCATCAATCTCAATCAGTCGGTCGACCTGACGTCGATGACCACCTTGCGGGCGGGCGATACGTTCAAGATCAAGATCGACGGCGTCGCGCCGCGCACCACCACCATCACCATCGACAAGGGCGAGACCATCAATTCGCTCAACACCAAGATCAATTCCCAGCTGGGCGCCATCGGCAAAGCCACCGCCAACTACACGGGCGGCGCCGAAGGCATCAAACTGACGGTCAATCCGGGCAACACGATCGAATTGATCGCGGGGCCCAAGGATTCCGACGCGCTGGCGCGGCTGGGCATCAGCGCCGGGGTGCTCACCGCGCCCGCGGCCGCCAGCAAGGCCGGTGCAACCACCACCAGCACCGCGGACAAGAAGACCGAGCCCACATATGGCCTGGGCTTCTCCGGCACGCTCGACATCTCGACGCGCACGGGCGCCAACCTGGCCCGCTCGCAGCTTTTGAGCGTGCTGTCGAACCTGCAAAGCACCTATCAGAAGTCCAACGCGCCACCGCCCGCCGACGCCAAACCGGGCAACACCACCGGCACGGCTTCATCCGCGACCACGGCCCAGCTGGCCAATTACAATCTGGCCCTGTCCTTGATGGGCACCGATCCCAACAACGCCGTCGCCAATATCCAGTCCATCGTGTCCGGCCAGGGCAGTAACAACAGCTTGAGCAGCCTGCTTTCGCAGATCTGAAACAAGCTCAGGATCAAAAGATTTAGCGAGAGGGAAGGGCGCCTTGGCTAAGGCTTTCTTCCCCCGTGTGCGCGAAGCGCACTGACGGGGGAAGATGTCCGGTAGCGGGCTTGCCCCGCGTGCCGGACAGATGGGGGCAAAAATCAAACGACGCGGTTGAAAACCATGGCGCCCGAAGGCTGCGCTTTGTAGCCCGACTGAGGCCCATAAGTGCGCGTCGGCATGTTCATGCGGTCGACTTCGCGGGCGATGGCTTGGATCATGCCTTCGGAGGCATTCTTCACCCGCGCCAGCATCCGGGCGTGCAGCTGCAGCACGTCGCGGAATTTGGCGGTGATCACCAGGAAGCGCTCACGCAAGGACGGCGGCGCCGCCTTGGCGATGCGAATATCGAAATTCTGGGCTTCGCGGCCATAGATCGCGGACAGTTTCTGAATCTCCGGATCGATGCTGCGCATTTCGGCGGGCTTGCCGGCCTTCAGCGCGGCGATGTCGGCTTCCAGCGCCACCACCAGCCGTTCGGCCAGTGCGATCAGGCGTTCCATGCGCGGGGTGTCTTCCAGCTTGATCTCGCTCATTGCAGGCTCGCCTGGGACGCTTCCTGGTGGCTCAGCAGCTGGCGGGTCACGGCGCTGGCCAAGCCGAAGCCGCCGCGATTTTCCACCGATTTGGCATATTCATTGACCATCAGGGAGCGGAACATTTCTTCGCCCTGGCCGCCGCCGAAGGGGCCGTCGGTGGGAATGCCCTGGAACATTGAACCCAGGAATTGCGAGATGAACACGCTTTCGAATTCCTTGGCCGATTTGACCGCCGCCGCCGCATTGGTGGTCGCGGAAGGTGTCTTGATCGATGCGGCCCCAGTCGCCAGCATTGCGGTCTGTGAGATTGCGTCCATTAGCCGATCACCTGGATATCGGCCTGGAGCGCGCCCGCCGCCTTGATCGCCTGCAGGATCGAGATGATGTCGCGCGGGCCCACGCCGAGCGCGTTGAGGCCATCCACCATGCTTTGCAGGGAGACGCCCTGGTTGAGCACGGCCATCTTGTTGCCTTTGTCGTCGTCGACCTGGATCGAGGTGCGGGGCACGACCTGGGTGGTGCCGGTGTTGGAGAAGGGCGAAGGTTGGCTCACCTGCGGCGTCTCATTGACCCGGATGGTGAGATTACCCTGGGCGATCGCCACGGTATTGATGCGCACATCCGCGCCCATCACGATCACGCCCGACACCTGGTCGATGATGACTTTGGCGGGCTGATCCGGATCGACCTTCACTTGTTCGATGTCAGTGAGAAGGCCCATCACGCCGCCGGGATAATTGGCGGGCACTTTCAGCTGAATGTTCGACGGATCGGACGCGACCGCCATGCTGCCGCCCAGATAGGTGTTCACGGCCTGGGCGATGCGGCTGGCGGTGGTGAGGTCCGGATTGTGCAGCGACAGTTTCAGATTATCCATGCTGGCGAGATGAAATCCTGTCTCGCGTTCGACGATGGCGCCATTGGCGATGCGCCCGGCGGTCGGCACGCCCTGGGTCACGCTGGCGGCGGCGCCTTGCGCGGAAAAGCCGCCCACCGCGACGGGCCCCTGTCCCACCGCATAGGTCTGGCCGTCGGCGCCGAACAAAGGCGTCACCAGCAAGGTACCGCCTTGAAGATTCTTGGCGTCGCCCATGGCACTGACGCTGACATCGATGCGCGAACCGGCCCCGGCGAAAGCGGGCAGATTGGCGGTCACCATCACGGCGGCGACATTCTTGGTCTGCATGGTCTGGCCGCGCGTGTTCACGCCCAGCCGCTCGAGCATGGTCTGGATGGATTGCTGGGTGAACGGCGCGTTCTTGAGCGAGTCGCCCGTGCCGTTCAGGCCGACCACCAGGCCATAGCCCACCAGCATATTGTCTCTTATGCCCTGGACTTCGATCAGGTCCTTGACCCGTGAAAAGGCCATGACGGGAAGGGGCGCGGCCAGAAGGGCGGCGCCAGCCAGGACGGCGGCAATACGGATATAAAGAGGTGCGCTGCGCATGAACTCGGCTTCTGCCTAATTTCTCGCGGGCAGCCTTGCCAGTTTCATGCCGGGCGCTTCTCCAGAATATGTTATTATATTCAATATGTTATGTGAAAGCCAAACAGTGTTCGGGCGCATGGCGGCAGCTTTTGCCGGGCTGATCTCCGTTTTGACGCGGGGGGCGGCGGGGTTTGCCGGGCGCTCCGGCTGCCGGTATCGGCCGCCAAGAAAGTGCCGCCGCCAAGCCCGGACAGGACGTTGTCAAAACCCTGCGCCGCCGGATGATTTTCGCCTTTGAGCAAGCGGGGCTGCAGCATGGACAGGGGGTGGGGGGATTCCTATGTTCGATCACCGCCACCATGGAGAGTTCTTATATGTCCGCCCCCCGTCCTGCCTTGCTTTGCATCCTTGATGGCTGGGGTTGGCGCACCGACAAACAGGACAACGCCATCGCCGCGGGCGTGACCCCCAACTACACGCGGATGCTGGACGACAGCCCCCATGCCTTGCTTCAGACCTCCGGCCGGGCGGTGGGCCTGCCTCAAGGCCAGATGGGCAATTCCGAAGTCGGGCACATGAATATCGGTTCGGGCCGGGTGGTGTCGCAGGATCTGCCTCGCATCGATGTGGCGATCGAAGACGGTTCCCTGGGCGCCAGGCCGGCGCTGCGCGACCTCATCGCCAAAGCGAAGGCCGGCAAGGGGGCCGTGCATCTGATGGGCTTGTTGTCGCCCGGCGGCGTGCATTCGCATCAGGATCACATGGCGGCGCTGGTGAAGGTGCTGGCCGAGGCTCATCTGCCGGTGTTCGTGCATGCCTTTCTGGATGGGCGCGACACACCGCCCAAAAGCGCGAAAGGCTTTGTCGAGAAATTCCTGGCCGATATCGGCGGCATCCCTGGCGTGCGGATGGCGACGGTATCGGGCCGCTACTATGCCATGGACCGCGACAAGCGCTGGGACCGGGTTGAGAAGGCCTATGACGCGATGGTGGACGCATCGGGCCCGCGCCACGCCGATATCCATGCCGCGCTGGATGCCTCTTATGCGGAGAATGTCACCGACGAATTCGTCGTTCCCGCCGTCTTGGGCGACTATGCTGGCATGGGCGATGGCGATGCGCTGTTGTTCGCCAATTTCCGCGCCGACCGGGCGCGGGAAATTTCCCTCGCGCTGCTCGATCCAGGCTTTCAGGGCTTTGAGCGCAACCGGGTGATAAAATTCAGCGCCGCCGCCGGCCTGACGGAATATTCCGAAGAACTGTCCGCGCTGATGGCGGCGGTGTTCCCGCCCGAAGATGTGCGCGAAACCTTGGGCGAGGTGATGGCCGAGCATGGCCTCAAGCAGCTGCGCATTGCCGAGACCGAGAAATACGCCCATGTCACCTTCTTCTTGAATGGGGGGCGCGAGGAACCTTTTGCCGGCGAAGACCGCATTCTGGTGCCCAGCCCCAAAGTGGCGACCTATGACCACAAGCCGGAGATGAGCGCCTATCAGGTGACGGACAAGCTTGAGGAAGCCATTGCCAGCGGCAAATACGATCTGATCGTGGCCAATTACGCCAACCCCGACATGGTCGGCCATACCGGGATCATGAAGGCGGCGGTGGAGGCGGTGGACACCATCGATGTCTGTCTGGGCCGGCTGCGCGCCGCCATCGAAAAAG
>CALMGU010000096.1 GCA_937865685.1 uncultured Alphaproteobacteria bacterium
GCGGCGCCGCGACCGGAGGCGCCGGCGCGGCGTCGCGCGTGGCGGTATTGGGCGCAACCCGCGCAGCCGGTTCGACCGGAGGGCGGAATGCAGGTTCACTGCCGCTGCGCTTTCCAAACATTCTTATGCCTGCTTCCGGCTCTTCAGGAAGGAGAGGATCGATGACGGGGATTTCTCGGCCGCCGCCGGGGCTTCACGCCCGGTCAGCTGGCGGGCGAACTTGCTCAGACTGTCGGCAAGCGGCGACTTGGGCGCGATCTCCAGCACCATCTGGCCGTTATTGCCGGCCTGACCGAACACCGCCGCATCGAAAGGTATGATCGCGGCCGGCTCCACGCCCATGGTTTCGGCAAAATCCTTGGCGGGAATTTCCGGCCGCTTGGGCATGCCCGCCTGATTGATGAGCAGGCGGGGCGGCGAATCGTTGGGCCTGGCGTGACGCACCAGATCGATCAGATTCTTGGCGTTGCGCAAGGACGCCAGATCGGGCGTCGCGACCACCACGATTTCGTCGGCGGCGATCAGGCAGGACTTGACCCAGGGCGTCCAGGCATGGGGCATGTCCACGATTACGCAAGGCGACATCTGGCGCGTGGCGTCGATCACCGATTCATAGGCTTCGGGGCCGGCATCATAATCGCGCTCCAAGGTGGCCGGCGCGGTGAACAGGGACAAATGCTCGCCGCGCTTGATCAGGAGCCGGTCCAGCAGCACATCGTCCAGGCGCTCGGGCGCCGACAGGGCATCGGCCACGCTCTGGCCCACCTCATCGTTGAAGTCCAAGCCCGTGGTGCCGAAGGGAAGATCGAAATCCACTATGGTGGTATTGATCGCCAGCGTGTCGGCAATATACCAGCCCACATTGTGGGCGATGGTGGAAGAACCGGCGCCTCCGCGGGCGCCCACAAAAGCGATGACGCGGCCCACCGGCTTGGCCGACGGATCCAGGTAAAGACCCGAAATCACTTCGATCAGCTGCAGCGGCGACAAGGGCGCCACCAGATATTCCGACGCGCCGCGCCGCATCAGGTCGCGATAAAGCTCCACGTCATTGTGGCGGCCCACCACGATGACCTTGGTCGCCGGATCGCAGACTTCGGCAAGGCGGTCCAGTTCGTCCAGCGCCGCCTGGCCGCTGAGGCGGGTTTCCACGATCAGGAGGTTGGGTGTGACCTGATCGCGGTAGAATTCCATCGCTGCCGCGATGCCGCCCAGCTGCACCGTCAGATGCGCCTTGGACAGGCGCCGGTCGGCGCCCGCGCGCTGCAGCGCGGCCCCGGTGTCCGGAAACTCACAAAAAGCATGAATGGAAATGCGCGGGACCGGCCGCTCCTGCGGCGTCGCTCCATACGATTCCTGCGAATTGTCGCCCTTCTGCATCTTCTATCCTATCAACTCAACGGCCAACGTCGGAGACGGTAGTTTTCTGGTCGGTGGATTTGTCCGCGCCTGTCACCTTGCCGGCTTCGTAATTGCCGATCACGGCCTGGCGGCGCGCCGCACTGGCGCCGTCCATCGGACGCGGTTCCATGAGATCGCGCGGATCGGCCACCATCATCGCCATATTGTGCTGGTTGGCGCAGCCGAAATTGGCCGCGGTGCGGTTTTCCGCCGTGTAAAAGAGATCTTCGGACCAATCGCCGCAACTGGAAGTGCGGGCCTGATAGCTGATATAGTTGAGCTCGACCTGAGAGCCGCCGGTCCCCGCGTCGCGGGATGCGACCAGGATCCGGTCGCGGCTGATGCCCATTTCGTTGATCTGGTTCCCCAGCGTAACCACCGTCTGCTGCATATTGGCGCCGGCGGGCACGCTGATGGCGATCTTGCCGTTGCCGTGCTGGCGGTAATCGTTGAGGAACGCTTCGAGCTTGGGCGCATCCGCGGGCGCAAGCACGCCGCCGTTATAGGACAGTTTGATGGACTGATAGGACGGCTCGACCGTGATGGGATGATTGGCGACCGGGTCGTCGAAATTGTCCGCATCCTTGTGGAAGGTGGTGGTGCAACTGCCCGCCACCAGCACGGCGGCAAGGCAGAAGCCGCGGAACAGATTCTGTGTCAGTTCGCGCATCATGTCCTCCTAACGCACCACGAAGCCGACCGGGGCGGCAGCCTCGGGCGTGAGCGGCTTCGCGCTTTTCTTGTAGACGGTGTTCAACCTGCCCAGCAGCAAGGTCTCTGGATCGGTCGGGGTGATGTAGCCGTCACTGGGCTTGGCCAGCGCCGCTTCGGCGACTGGGTTGACCAGATAAGGCGTCACCATCACGACCAGCTCGGTTTCGGCGTTCTGGAAATCGCGGCTGCGGAACAGGGCGCCCAGCACCGGCAGATCCTTGACGCCAGGGAAGGCGTCGATCTGCTGCTTGGTGGTGTGCTGCATCAAGCCGGCGATGGCGAAGCTGCCGCCGGACGGAAGTTCGACCGTGGTTTCGGCGCGGCGCACATTGAGCGCGGGAATGGTGACCGCCGAGCCGACACCGCCCAGACCCGACAATGTGAAGGCGCCGGTGTTGGTGAGTTCGCTGACTTCGGTGGAGATCTGCAGGCTGATACGGCCGCCCGACAGGACCACCGGCGTGAAGGACAGGCCGACGCCGAACTGCTTGAAGGAGATCGAGACGTTGCCCTGCTGATCGCGCCCGGCCGGCACGGGGAATTCGCCGCCCGCCAGGAATTTCGCGGTTTCACCTGACACCGCCGTCAGATTGGGTTCGGCAAGCGTGTGCAGAAGGCCGACAGTCTCCAGGGCTTTCAGACTACCCTGAATATTGTTCTGGATGTTGCAGATGCCGCCGCCCTGCAGCGCCGCAACGGGATTGAGAGCCGTCGAGGTCGTGCTGCAAACCTGACCGACCTGACCACCGGACAGATCCGAAAGGGCATTGCCCAAAAGACCAAAGGGATTGGAGGTGGAAAGCGCCAGCGGTGTTCCGTTGATCATTTTCACGCCGGACAGGTTGACGCCGAACTGCTTGGCGATCTGCCGCTGCATTTCGGAGATATGCACCCTCAGCATCACCTGCTCGCCGTCCGTGACGGACAGCATGTTGACCACCTTCTTGGGATCGCCGGTGAAGCTGGCGGAAAGATCGGCGGCGCGGGTGGCCTCCGAAGCGCTGGCGACCCGGCCGCTCAGCACCACATTGTCGTTCAGCGCCGCGACCTTGATGGCCGAATTGGGCAGATTGGCCTTGATCATCGCCGCCAGGTCGGCGACATCTTTCTCGACGCGGATATCCAGGGACAGAACCTGATGACCGCGCCCGTCGAAGAAGAAGGCGTTGGTCTGGCCGGTCTTGGTGCCGAGCAGGAAGATCCGGCGCGGCGACTTGACGATGGCGTCGGCGATGTCGGGGCTGGACACCAGAACGTCCTTGGCATCGGCATCAAGTTCGACGATCGCCGCCTTGTTGAGCCCCAGAGTCAAATGCTGGTTCACGGGCTGGCCCTGACCGGTCGCGATCTGCACCACCCGCGCATCCGCTTCGGTGGGCTTTGCCAGAGCGGTCGTGGCGGCAGGACGCGACATCTGCGCGGCGGCCGGCGCCATGGCCGCGATCAGCAATGCGGCGGCGAGCGGGGAGTGCTTCATGGAGATCCTCATTGCGGCTTTGCGCCTCCCTGCACGATGGCAGACGATTCGCGAGCGATTCCGTAGCGGATGATGGAAACCTGATCGCCGCCTTCCTGATCGCCGGTGCGGCCCGCGGCCGGAGCGTTGCTGGCGACCGGCGTGTCGCTGCTGACCAGGGGACGCAGGGACAGCGACAGCGTGCCTTGATTCTGCGCCTTGGCCACTTGCTCTGCCTGGGCAGGCGTCACTTCCAAGGTCGCGGTCTTGCCGATGACGGTCTTGGTGTCCTTGTCCTGCTTGAAGGTCTGATCGACGGCCAGGACGCGAATGTCAGTCAGAAGCGTGCTGGAATTGACGTGATTGTTGTCGCCCTTGCGGATCAGGATGAGATCGACACGGTCATTGGGCAGGATGAAGCCGCCCGCGCCGGAATCGGTGCTGACGGGCATGGAGATGGCGCGCATGCCGGGATTGAGCATCGCCGCCATCAGTCCGACGGCATCGCCATGCACGATCGCCGCATTGGTGACGGGCTGACCCGCGGCAAGCGGACTGCGCACCACCGAGCCTTTCACCACATCATCGATGCTGCCGACGGAATCGCGCGTGATGAAAGTGGAATCGACCGAAGAGGTCGGCCATTTCTGCCAGCGCAGTTGATCGGCGGCGAGCGCCTGGCCCGGCTGCAGCGCGCTGCTGGCGATGAGCACATCGCTCATCGGCATTTGCGGCGCGACCTTCGCCGTGGCGTCGGGCGTTCCGCCGCCCATCATTCCGCGCGCAAGAAGCGCAGCCGCTATCGCCATGATGCCGGCTATTCCCAGCACAATGAGACGTTTGGTGTTCATGAAGATCGGCTCCCTTTGGAGGCGATTGCACCACGAACCATTTAGAATTTGCTTAACGCAACGCTGACGAACTTCGCGATCTGGGTCGCAAATTCTCAGCCGATCGCGGCGAGATGGAAAATCTCCGCGTGCGGCAAAATAACAAAAAAGCCTGCCGCCAACGCCACGCCATAGGGAATGCCCGAGCGGGAATCGTGAAGTTTGAGGATCCAGCCCTGCCGCGCCAGGCCGGCGGGCAGCGGCAGCTGGCGTAACGCGAGCAATGTTAACGTCAGGACACCGCCCAACATTGTCGCGATCAGCGAATAGACCGCCAGATCATGCAGGCCCAGCCACAAAGCCACGCCGGCGAATAATTTGGCGTCGCCGCCGCCAATGTAATTCAGGGCGAACATGGTAAAGCCGATGGCAAGCGCGATCAGGCCGGCCAGCAAGTGAAATCCGGCGGCCGATGCCGAAAAGCCCGCCGACAGCGCGAAAACGCCGAACAGGGCGGCCAGCGCCAGCGAGAGGTAATTGGGGATGGTGAAGCTTGCCAGGTCCCAGGCTGCGGCCGCGGCCAGAAGCGCGGGGACCACCATCAGCAGCAGGAATTGCGCGAACATGCTAATGCCTTGAAAAACAAACGGCCGCCTCTGCGAGGCGGCCGGTTGCCGTAAATGTGTCTCGCGACACGAGTCTTATTTCAGACCGTTGGCGACCGAGGTGAACTTGGTGTTCAAGTTCGTGCCAACCGTGCCCAAAACGGCGATGATAACAACGGCAATGAGAGCGGCGATCAGGCCATATTCGATGGCCGTGGCGCCAGACTCATCGCGCACGAAACGCGAAATCAGCTTTGTCATACTGTCTCTCCGATTCAATGACACCCTAAGCATCCCAACTTCGAAGAAAAATTTCTTGCGCAGCAGGGCTGTGGCGCAGACTAAGGGCAGGCAACTTAATTTCTGCTTAATTGCAGAACGGCACTTCACCTAGCCCCGTCTTGCGAAACCGCCCTTATTTCAGACCGTCGGCGACGGACGTGAACTTGGTGTTCAAATTCGTGCCAACCGTACCCAGAACAGCAATGATAACGACAGCGATGAGGGCCGCGATCAGGCCATATTCGATGGCCGTTGCGCCGGACTCATCGCGCGTGAAACGCGAAATAAGCTTCAACATAATTGTTACTCCGATTGATTTCCCACCGTCCCAGCCCCAAGAACATTTTCTTACGTAGCGGAACTGTGGCGAGATTAAGGACAGAGAATTTAATTTCCGCTTAATCGGAAAAGCGGACTTCCGCGCACAACGCCGCGTCCTGTTTCATCCGGAAACAGAAACCCCTCTTTGCCCGTGGATGCGAAAATTAAAAGATGCAGTTCGTTTACCAAAACCGCGATTAGTTCCGAAGATCCGATTGCATCGTGTTCGAGCGTCGTCGTGCCCGAACTTCTTAAATCTTCTCTTAAGGGCGGGACGCTAGATTGGTCCCGAAATTCTTACCGGAGCGCCGCCATGCGCCGCACGCTTCTTGTCGCACTCATTCTGGGTTCCGCCGCACCGGCCTATGCGGCCGGCGTTTCGGTCGCAATGGACGAAGTGCGCACCATCACCTTTCCCAAGACGGTCTCCACCATCTATGTGGGTAATCCCGCGATCGCCGACATCAACATGATCGATTCCCGCCACGCCTTCATTCTGGGCAAGGGCTATGGCAACACCAACATGGTGGCGCTGGACCAGGACGGCAAGCAGGTGTCCAACACTCATATCAGCGTGATGGCGCGCCAGGATTCCAGCCTCACGCTTCAGCGCGGCGCCAGCCGCGTCACCTACAGCTGCACCGCGGCGCATTGCGAAGCCACGCCTCAGCCGGGCGACGGCAAGGAGATCTTCGATTCCGCGAACGGCCAGATCGCGACGCATGCCGCGAACGCCAAGACCGCTGCCGCCAACTAGATCCGCCGGGTTTGAAAAAATCGGCCGCCCCTTGCGGGGCGGCCTTTTTTTATTCCTGCTGATGAAAGACGCCGCCCGGACGGGCGGCGCTTTGCGGCCTAGTGGCTGACCCGCAGATTGGTGATCTTCTGGGCGATGTCGTTGAACGCCGTCACGATCGCGGAAGATGTCGTCAGGTCGTAATATTTGGACTTATCCGAAGCGCAATTCTGAAGCACGGTCGAATTGCCCTGGGCGCCGGCGATATCCACGAACAGAGTGTAGATGATGAAGCCTTGATCCTGAGCGGCCTTGCAGGCTTTGGCCATTCGGGCGTCAACCTGGGTGGATTGATTGCTGCCGTCACCATACCAGCGGTCCATGGTATTGAGACCGTCCGACAGAAGAATGATGTAGCGCGCCGTGTTCGCGGGAAGCGCCGCCGCGTTATAGGGATCGCCCTGCATCTGGATCTGCATGCCATGGGCCAGCCCGATGGTCTGGTTGGTGCCACCATTGGCCACCATCGAGTCGATCTTGGCGCTGAGATTGTTGGATGTTCCGCTGGTGCTGTCCCAGTTGTAATTCAACGGCATCACCGTGGCGACGCTGCAGCTGTCGCTTTGCTCAGCGGGGAACTTGTTGCCAGGCGTCGTGGATGTGGTGTCGTCATCCTGATTGCGGTCCATCACGCAACCCCGCCAGACGGAATGATCGTTGATCACCCAGGCGTGGTCATATTTGCCCGAAGCCGTGATGGCGGTGGTCACCACCGTGCTGGTGTAGGTGATGGTGCGCGTCCAGGTGCAGGTCTTCACGCCGCTGGTCGTGCTGCAGCTTCCGGGAAGCGCCGGGCTGTTGGACGTGCTGGAGCCGCTGATCGCGGGCGCGGTCGAGCTGGTGCTGTCGCCGGTATAGTTCGGCGTATAGCTGGTGGTGCTGCTGTTGGTGGCCGTGCCATTGGATTTGGGATAGGTGCTCTGGCTGGAGCAGCTTTCGGCGCCGGCATTGACGTTGCTGACGGTTTTGCAGTTCTGCACGTCCTTCATCGGCGTGGCGGTGGTCGTGACGGTCACCTTGTTCTGCTGAATGCTGTTGTAGCATCCATCATAATAGTGGCCCGTCTGGCCGGTGCTGGAGCTGCCGATGGCGTCGGGGCAAATCATGCCGCTGGAGGGCACCTTGCTGACGCCACTGGTGCTGCCGGGTCCGCTCACGCAGCCCAAACTAAAGGGACAGGAACTGCCCGGACCGACGGAGGTGCCGGGCGCGGAACCATATTGCACGTTCCAGTCGCTCCAATCGATCCAGCTTGCGCCGACACTGCTGGTTCCCACATTGACGTCCTTGGCGAATGGAATAATCGCGACCTGCACATCGCCCGGATTGCCGGATGCCGCCGCGGTCTGCAGCTTTGCCAGAAGCTGATGCGACGCATCCTTGAGCGCGGTCATCTTACTGAGGCCGGTGGAATCCGTTTGGGTCATGGAGCCGGTATTATCCAGCACCAGCGAGACCCACAGCTTGGCCTGTCCCCAAACCACGATGGAAGTGGCGGAAACCGCGATGCTGGTTTTGCCGACCAGCGCCAGGGAAGTGGTCGCGACATCGTCGGTGCCGGTAACGCTGACCGACTGACCCTGAATGATGGGAGAAATGGTCGGATGACCGGGGCCTTTGTAATTGGCGTCGAAAACGCTTTGGGCCAGGGTCGTTGCCTGGGCGCTGGTGAGGTTGGGCTGGGCGCCGACCGCAAGCGCCGCCGCATCGAGCGCGTCCAGCATCTTGGAGCGCACCATCATGGCTTGCGCATAATCCAGGCCCGCGCCCGCGGCCACCGCCAGCGGCAGCAGCGAAAGGCCAAACATCATCGCGACATTGGCGCCCTTGGCGCGCACAAAAGTGCGCAGCCTGCACCAGAACGGGTTCATCCTGTCCATCGGTCCCAGCTTTCCCGAATACCGCCCTATCATCGCCCGAATTCGTGAAAAGGAAGTTGTTTTTCGCGGAGCTTGGTTTCGCCTTTCTTATCGGGGCCGTTCGGTTCCAAATAAATTTTGACCTTCCTTAACGACCGGTAAATTTCCTTCAATTGTCGGAGAAGGCGAGCTTTGCCCTTAAGAGCTTATTGAGCAGCGAGGAGGTAATCCTTAAGCCCGATGCGGCCGTCTTGTTAGAATGTCCGCGATATGAGGCGTTTCATGAAGCTGAAGATGCGCGTTCCCGCGTTGCGCCGCACGGCATGGATAAGTTCCGACCAGGGCTCCGCCGCGATCGAATTTGCTTTCGTTGCGCCTGTCTTCTTCGCGCTGATGCTGGGCATTCTCGAAATCGGAACGATGATGTTCACCCAATTCGCCTTGCAGAATTCGGTGATGAATGCGGCACGATTGATCCGCACCGGACAGGCTCACAGCGCCGCGCTGCTCATTCAGGACAACATTCCCGTCAATCAATGCGCCTCCGATAGCGGAAGCGATCAGGCGGCGTTCAGCAATGAAGGTCAGTGGTTCAAGCAGCAGATTTGCTGCGGCGTGTCGCCGCTGATTTCCGATGCCACATGCAAGAGCGATGTGGTTGTGACCGTCGCGGCCCCCAGCGCCGGCTTTGCCGGCGATTTCAATTCGCTGGCCGCCGCGGGAACCGCGGGCACCTATTTCGGAAGCGACCCCAGCAATGCCGCATCCGCGAGCGTTGCCGCCCAGAATGTCGCCTGCCAGATCGTGCTGGTCCGCGCCAATTACAATTGGCCCATCTGGTTTCCCGGGCTGGCGAAAATCCTCAACAGCAGCAATTCGAACAACTATCTGGTCAACGCACCCAACGGCACGCATTTGCTGACCGCCACGGCCGCGTTCCGGAGCGAGCCATTCACCAACGGCGTATCGGGCTGCTGACGGATGCGCGATCTGTTTACCCGCTTCTGGCATGGCGTGCAGGGACTGGCGGCGGTCGAATTCGCCTTCGTCCTGCCGATCATTCTCAGCATGTTGCTGGGCCTGGTGGAACTGTCCCACGCATCGGGCGTGCGCACCCAGGTGATCAACATGGCATCCACCGCCAGCGACCTGATCGCGCAGAAATCGACCGCCACCGGCGGCGATATCGACACATCCTTTGCCGCGACAAAGGCGATCCTCTTTCCCAACGACACCACGGTGGCGACGGTCACCATCACCAGCGTGATCGATGCCGGGACCGGAAAAACGCCTGTCATTGCCTGGAGTTGCAGCACCACAGGAACCACGCCCTTCGCCAAGGGTGCCAATCCCAACCCGTCTCTTCCGACCAGCTTCACCGCCAAGGATGGACCGCTTGAACCGGGCAAGGGCGGCAGCGTGATCTGGAGCCGGGTCACATATAAGTACAGTTCGTTCCTGACTTACTTCCTGCCCGCCACCTCGAATTGGACGAATGATTTCTACGCCAAGCCCCGCCGCGTGCTGCAGGTTCCCTACAATTCGTCCCCGGCCGTGACAGCGGGAACGTGCAAATTCTAGGCCCCGCCTGATCGCGGCCGGATCAAGCCTTCCTGCGCCACCGAAGCAATCAACGTCCCGTCGCGGGTGAAGATCAACCCGCGGGCAAATCCTCGCGCGCCGCCGGCGGACGGACTGTCCTGGGAATAGAGCAGCCAATCGTCCAGCTTGGGATCGCGATGAAACCACATCGCATGATCGATGCTGGCCATCTGGACGGCGGAGAAAAAGCCTTTGCCATGCGCCACCAGGGATGTGCCCAGCAAGGTGGTGTCTGAAAGATAGGCCAGGAGAATCTGGCGCTGGCGGATATCGTCCGGCACCCGGCCCACCGCGCGGAACCAGATATTGTCGAAGGGCGGACGCGGCGCCCTGTCTCCCGGACCATCCAGAATGACCGGCCTGGTCTCGAATGGGCGCGGGCGCGCGATCCAGTCGCGCAAGCGTTCGGGAAACTGGTCCGCCCGTTTCATCAGCGCGGCGGCCGCATCTTCCAGTTCTTCCGGCGGCGGCACGGACGGCATCTCGAATTGATGGTCGAATCCGCTTTCGCCGGATTGGAACGAGGCGGCGAGATTGAAGATCTGGACGCCATGCTGAATGGCGACCACGCGGCGGGCGGTGAAGCTCTTGCCGTCGCGCGCGCGGTCCACTTCGTAGAGGATGGGAATCTTGGGATCGCCGGGGCGCAGGAAATAAGCATGCAGCGAGTGGCAGAACCGCGAAGGCTCCACGGTCCTGATGGCCGCCGCCAGCGCCTGGCCCAGCACCTGACCGCCGAAAACGCGCTGATGCCGCGCCTTGGGGCTGAGGCCGCGAAAAATATTCTCCTCGATCTGCTCCAGGTCGAGAAGGCCCAGCACTTCGTCCAATGCGGTTCCGGCGGATTCGCTCATCGCTTCAACCAATCACGCTTTGGCGCCTTCGCCAATCCGTCATGCAAATGCCCTATGCCCTTCGCCGAAGTGATTCAAAAGCCGGACGTCAGCCGGCGAGCACCAGGAGGCACGACATGGCCAACCTGCTTTTGGAACGGGCCGCCCACCAGGCCGCCGCGGCAACACCGCGCGGCGTGATGGAGCGCCTTTTTACCCTTATGTTTCAAGGCTTTGTCTATAACCAGATCTGGGAGGATCCCAGTGTGGATCTGGATGCGCTGAAGCTCGAACCGCATCACAGGATCGTCACCATCGCGTCGGGCGGCTGCAATGTCCTGAACTATCTCACCGCCGCGCCGGCCAAATTGATCGCGCTGGACCTCAATCCCCATCATGTCGCGCTGACCCGGTTGAAACTGGCGGCGCTGGAACATCTGCCCGATCACAAAAGCTTCTTCCGCTTTTTTGGCGACGCGTCCGATCCGCGCAACCTTGCGGCCTTCGATACATATATCCGCGAGCGGCTGGATCCGGTGACCCGCGCCTACTGGCAGACATCGCATGGCGTACGCGCGCGCCGCCGCATCGAGATGTTCGCGCGCAATCTTTATCGCCACGGCCTTCTGGGCCGCTTCATCGGCCTGTTGCATGGCGTGGCGCGGCTGCATGGAAAAAAGCTGGAAGATATTCTGGAAGCCAAGACTCCACGCGAGCAGCGCGATCTGTTCGATCAGGTGGTGGCGCCTCTGTTCGACAGCGCGCCGATCCGGCTGATTTCCAAATCGCCCGTCTCGCTCTACGCGCTGGGCATTCCGCCCGCGCAATATGATGCGCTGGTGTCGTCCGGCAATGGCGATGCGATGGCGGTGCTGCGCGAGCGGGTCGAAAGACTGGCTTGCGATTTTCCCATCCGCGAAAATTATTTCGCCTGGCAGGCTTTCGGCCGCGGCTATGACCTGGAGAGCCGGGAGGCGGTGCCCGATTATCTCAAGGCGGAGAATTACGCCGCCTTGAAATCGCGGGTGCCGTCCGTCTCGGTCCATCACGCCTCGCTGCTGGATTTCCTGAAAAGCCAGCCGCCCCAGTCGCTGGACCGGTTTGTCCTTCTGGATGCACAGGACTGGATGAACCCGGCGCAGCTCTCCGCCCTTTGGACCGAGATCGACCGCACCGCCCATTCCCGCGATGCCCGCGTGATCTTCCGCACGGCGGGAGAAACAAGCCCCCTTCCCCAGAAGCTGGCGCCCGACCTTTTGGCGCCGTGGCTCTATCATGAATGGCAGAGCCGGGTGCTGCACGCCCAGGACCGGTCGTCCATCTATGGCGGATTCCACATCTATGCCCGCCGCCCCCTTTCCTGACAGCCATGCCATGCTGATGGACCGGATCTATCGGCGTCAGCGTCATGTCTATGATTTCACAAGGAAATATTACCTTTTTGGCCGTGACCGGCTGATCCGCGACCTGGCGCTTCCGCCCGGTGCCAGCCTGGTGGAAGTGGGGTGCGGCACCGCCCGCAACCTGATTGCGATCGCCAAAACCTATCCGGGGACCCGCCTTTATGGGTTGGATGCCTCGCAGGCCATGTTGGAAAGTGCCCGGATGGCCATCCGCCGAGCCGGCCTGGAGCATCGCATCGTCTTGAGGCAGGGCCTGGCGGAAGATTTCGCCCCGGCGCAATTTGAGGTTGAGAGCTTCGAAAATGTGCTTTTTTCCTACAGCCTTTCCATGATCCCGGACTGGCAGGGCGCGCTGGCGGCGGGCTTTGCCGCCCTGTCACCACCGGGCCGGCTCCATGTCGTGGATTTTGGCGACATGACCGGGCTGGGACGGCTCGCCGGGCAAGCGATGCGCGGCTGGTTGAGATTATTCCACGTCACCCCGCGGGCGGAATTTCTTTCAGGGCTGGAACGGGTTGCGGGGGGAAAGGGCCGGCTGACCCTGCTATCCGGCCGTTATGCTTTCATTTTCTCCCGCGAGAAAATGTAAAAAGGGACGGGTTCCCCGATTTCTGTGGCCTATCGACCACAGCTGGCTTGTAAAACCTTGAAAAAATGGCCGCATTCCGGGCGAAAGCGCTATCTCCAGTGGAGACATTTGCCGGGTTCGCCGTTATAAGCCGAGTATCGGATTTCTGTGGGTGGGGGGTTTCCTACCCGTCTGCATTTTTCAAGCGAGGGTAGAACAATGAAAATTCGCATGTTGGCTTTAGCCGGCGTCGCGGCGGTGGCGTTCAGCGCCCCAGCGTTTGCCGCTACCGAGGGTTGGTACCTCGGCCTGGCCGGTGGTTACGACCAAATGCCATCCGTCAAGGTTAAGTCCGCGCCCTTCCCCTCCACCTTCTCGACCGTGCGCAACAGCGACAGCGGCATCGGAATGGTCTCGTTCGGTTATTCCTGGGCGTCCGGATTCCGCCTGGAAAACGAAATCAGCTACACCTCGCATGACGCCAAGAGCGGCTTCGGCGGTTCGTCCAGCGTCGCCGCCACCATGTTCAACCTGGTCTATGACATTCCGCTGGGTGACATGTGGAAGCTGTCGGTCGGCGGCGGTGTGGGCGCCGGCGATGCCCGCCTCCACTGGACCAATGGCCTCAACAATTCGCTCGACCTGGTGAAGGGTTCGCACGTCTCGCTGGAATATCAGGCGATCGCGGGCATCGCCTATTCGATCTCGCCGGACGTGGACCTGTTCGCCGATTATCGTTATCGCGCCAATCAGAATGACGCGACCTACAACACGTCCTATGTCGCGCTGGCGCCGATGAAGGCCGGCACGCTGACGGAAAATGCCGTGGTGATCGGCTTGCGGTGGTTCATGACCCCGCCGCCGCCCCCGCCGCCG
>CALMGU010000097.1 GCA_937865685.1 uncultured Alphaproteobacteria bacterium
TTCCAGCGCCTCGCGCGCATCCAGCGGCGGAAGCAGCCCGGGCAGGCGCTGCGCCAGCATCGATTTGCCGGCGCCGGGCGGCCCGATCATCAGAAGATTGTGGCCCCCGGCTGCGGTGATCTCCAGCGCCCGCTTGGCGCTTTCCTGCCCTTTCACGTCTTTCAGGTCGGGCACGGCGCGCGCGGTGACGGCCAGCTTCGGCTGCGGCGGCGACAGCACCGAGGCGCCTTTCATGTGATTGACCAGCCCGATCAAGGACGGCGTCGCGAGAATGGTGAGATCCCCCGCCCAGGCTGCTTCGGCTCCGCAGGCTGCCGGACAGATCAGCCCGCGCCCCGCTTGTGACGCGGCCAGCGCGGCGGGCAGCACCCCGGCCACCGCCGTCACCTGTGCGTCCAGCGACAATTCCCCCAACGCCACATAATTCGCCATCTCATTGGCGGGCAGCACGCCCATCGCCGCCAACAGGCCCAGCGCGATGGGCAGATCGTAATGCGAACCTTCCTTGGGCAGATCAGCGGGCGCCAGATTGACGGTGATGCGCTTGAAGGGCAGTGCCAGGCCGATGGCGGCCAGGGCCGCGCGCACCCGCTCGCGGCTTTCCGCCACCGCCTTGTCGGCCAGGCCGACAATATTGAATTGCCCGCCGCCGGATTCGCCGACATGCACCTGCACATCGACTTCGCGGGCTTCGACGCCCTGAAAGGCGACAGTGTAGATATGCGCGACGGTCATAAAGGTCCCCAGACGGGACCGGAGATTAGTCAGAAATTTTTGGGCTGGCGAGTCACGCAACCCGGGCGGGTACCGCAGGCTGTCCGGAAATTCGGGCGCGCAACCGATTCCATCAAAATCCGATGTCGAAGGAATCAACGGTACCCTTCCGAGGTGATCCACGGCGGCTAGCGGCGGTGATTTCATCGTTGCGGTATCAGGCCAGGCTATGAAGCGGCTGCAGCCCATCACGCGATCATCGTTGGCGAAGACGCCAAAGACTGAGAATAAGGAGGACCGATGACCACGGACGCCGTTGCATCTGCCGCCGCTCGTTGGCCGCAAATCGGGGATATTCTGCAGAACCATTCCGGCGGCAGGCCTGATCCGACCTCCGATCTGGTTGGCAAATCTTTTGCCGTTTCCCTCAATGATGGAGGCAGGCTCGAACTTGTGTTCGGCACGGCGGAGCTATTGTCCTGGAACATCAGCGGCGCCGGGGGCCACGGTCAGCAGCCTTATCAGGCATTCCGTGTTCGCGAGGCGATGTACTTCGTCGACTTTATCGACGCCAATGACGAATTGAAATCGATCAGCCTCTGGCTGGACCTCAATCGCAAAGCGGTGCTTCTTATCGTTGGCTCCGTTGCCGACCGCAGCGCCGAAGGATTGAATCTTTTGACCCGCGTCGAGCGGACCGGCGCGCAAAGCGTGGCGACGCTGACTTTTCGTACCGGCGGCATGGGGCCGTCGCAAGTGCCGGATTTCGCGCGCACCGACAAGCTGTTCGGCAAATATCTGCGCTACGTCTACAGCGAAACCAACATCTACGATCACTATTATGTGAACCCAAAATATTATTTCTGGTATTGCTGGCGCGGACCGGATGCCGGTGTCGGCGAATTCGACGAGGCCGATTATTTCGAGCTGGCCGAGGATGTTTACTTGATCTGCTGGCGGGAAAAATTTCTTCCCCTTCTTGCCGTCACCATTGAAGACTTCCGCTCGATGCGTTCCATCGGCAAGGTCTTCGGCGCCGATTCCCGCACCTGGCGGACCGGCAACAGCACCGTGGGCGCATCCATGAGCATCGTTGCGGCCATAGCGCCGGGCGTGGCGCCTGCCTAGGCGCGCGGCCTTCTAGAAAAAGGGCAACAAAGCGGTCAGCGCGATGGTCGCGCCCATAGCGTAATTGAGCGCCCGTTCCGTATCCGGCCGCAGACTCACGGAGCCCAGCACCGCGCCGAAATAAAGCCAGATCAGATCGACCGCGATCATGATCAGGACCAGCCA
>CALMGU010000098.1 GCA_937865685.1 uncultured Alphaproteobacteria bacterium
GAAAGGCATCTGCCGGTAGCACCAATTTGGGGTCGGTCTGCACTATGATCTCATTGCTGCTGATGACGACGTCTGTGTTGACGATGCCCGGGCGGCCCCAGGTCCAGCCCTGGATGCCATCGTTATGAGCGCACAGATTGTTGCAGATGTCATGGCCATTGGTGATGCGATTATTTTCAATGCGGATATGGCTGGCTTGGTGATCGATGCCGTCGCCCGCGAAATTGTCGATGGTATTGCCGTTGATGAATATGTATTGACCGCGATTGTTGGTCTGGTCGCCGCCGACCATTAGTGCATTGAAGACATTGACGATGTGATTATCCATCACGGAGACGCACGACGACTGACTGGCGAAAATGCCGCTGGAAATCCCTTCCGGATTATTCTTCTCGATCAGTGTCGGTGCCCAGGAGATATTGCCGATCTTGGTGGCAACAGTATTCTTCTCGAAGATGATATTGTCGCTGTCGGCGATATTAACCAGAAAGCCCTGCGGAATATGTCCGGAGACCGTTAGCCCGATGAGGCGCCAGTGAGAGCCCTTGACTGCAATTTTCGAAAATTGGGGCGACTGGCCGGGCCCCGCCTGGATGGTGACGAATCCGCCCTGATTGCGATCCTTGATCGCGAGCTCACCATAGTCGCCGCTCATCAGGCTGATCGTGTCGCCTGGCTTGGCGGCTTTCAGCGCGGCGTCAAGGCTGGTGGCGCGGCCTGACGGGTCGACGGTCAATGTCCGGCCGGTGGTACGGCCGGGGGCGGTGCAGATGGGGAAATAGTCGCTGGCCGATTTCGCCCAGGCCTGGCCGGTTTGACACAAGGCGAGGATGGCCAGGCTGTATCGCAGAATTCGCATCGGCTTTGTCACTTTCATTGTGCCGCCTCTGGATATTGTGCGGTGTTTCATGGTCCGATCGCGGAGCGGCCGCATTATCAAGTCTGCCGTGATCGATTACAACACGGGTTCTTGTTCCATGCGGGGATAGTATCCTGCCGGGAAGATATGGCCGTTGCATGGCTCATTCATGGCAGAGGATGTGATGGGAGAGCGAGGGAAGGCGGTTCCGGAGTTTCTTGGGATCGATGTCCGCCTGGTCATGGCAGGGCTGTTCATCGCCGCGCTGGCGCCTTTGATGGTGACGCCGGTGCTTCCCCTGATCGACTTTTACGACCATCTGGCGCGCTTCTACATATTGGCGCATGTGGGTTCCAGCGCGCTGTTGCAAAATCATTACGCGGCGCATTGGGTCCTGATGCCGGATATCGGAACCGACATTCTTTCCACACCGCTTCTGCGTCTTGTTCCTCCGCTGGCCGCGGCGCACATCATCGCGATAACCATTATGGCTATCCTTTACAGCGGCGTGCTCTATTTTCATCGCGCATTGACGGGGCATCATTCGCTGCTGGTGGCGGTGCTGCTTCTGCCGCTATTTTATAGCTATATCTTCAATTGGGGCTTCACCAATTTTCTGTTCAGCCTGGGACTCGCATTCTGGTCCGCGGGGTGGTGGCTGTCCTACCGGCATCGTCCGCTCCTGGCCGTTCCCGTCGCCTGCCTTTTGTCGGTGCTCGTCTTCCTCAGTCATGGCGTGGCCTTCGCCATGTACGGGATCATGACGGCGATGCTGGAGATCGGTTTCTTTCTCAACACCCCCGATCGCCGCTACGCGGATCTGGCCCGTTCCTTGTCGCTGCTTCTGGTGCAGGCGGTCATTCCCGTGCTGCTCTTTGCCATCTGGTACAGCCATCAGGCGCCGGGCGAGATGGTCACTCTGTCGGCGGCTCTTTCACAAGAAGCGCGCGCCGAGGCCCAGCCGCTTTTCCGGGGATTTCACCGGCTCAGCACCATCCTGCGCGTGGAGGAGGGACCCGCCTTCTGGTTCGACGCGGCGACCTTCGTCATCCAGTTGGCAGCCATCGGCTTTCTGATCCGGCGCGGACAGGCGGCGATCGTGCGGCCGGCATGGCCCCTGATTGGCCTTGCCGTGGCGCTTATTATCATCACACCCGCTGCGATGTTCGGGGTCTGGTACCTGGTGGACCGGATGCCGCTATTCGCGGGCTTGTGCCTCATCGGCGCGCTGTCCTTGCGGGCCGGGCCCTGGACGCCCCAGACCCGCGCGGCATGCGGCGTGCTGATTGCCACCGTGATCGTGCGCCTGATCGCGGTGACGGCAAGCTGGCAGTCTTATGCGGACGGCTATCGGGAATTCACCGCGATCGCGCAGAAAGTCCCCCGCGGTTCGCTCGCCATGGGCGTGATGGTGGGCGCCGGACACCATGAGACCGAAGTGCCGCGATGTGAAATGTATGCGCCGCTCCTGATCGCGCAGCATGACCAGATCGCGCCTTTGTTCGCGTTCCAGGGCCAGCATCCGCTGCTTCTCAGAGGCCCCTTGAAAGAGGCGACGGAACGGCTCGAGCGGACTGAACGCGTGCCTTATGCCAATGCGACCGACTATGGCCCCTATATGACGGCCGCGGGCAATGCCGGATTCGAATATCTTTTGGTCTGCAACGCCCATCTGCTGCGCCGTCCGATCCCGCCCCAACTCGATGTCGTCGCTCGAACGGCGCATTTCACGCTGCTGCGGGCCGGGCATTAGATCGGCGCGAAGCCGGTTACGGCGCCATGCCGAAGCGATAACGCCCGCGGGCGATCCCATATCGGGACAGAGTTTCATCGCGCGCACGCGGAACGAAAGACAATCCCATTCGTTTTTCGATCACCGGGTTCCAGGCCGAGGGTGATATTTCGCAAGCCATACTTCGCCGAATGCCATGACGGATCGCAAGCGCTACCACGGCTTGGACGCCATGCGGGGAATCGCTGCGCTGAGTGTGGTGGTCTTTCATATCGGCAACAGCGCGCATCAACGCCTGTTTCCCCATGCCTATCTGGCGGTGGATTTCTTTTTCATGCTCAGCGGTTTTGTCCTGGCCAAGGCCTATGAACCGCGCTTGAGAAATTCTCTTTCCGCGACGCGCTTCCTGGGAGCGCGTTTCATCCGGCTTTATCCGCTTTTTGCGCTGGGCGTTTTGCTGGGAATCGCCCGGGTCGTGTCGCGGACGATGGGATCTTTGCCGCATTCCATGACCCCGGTGGAGGCCTTGTTCGCTTTCACGATGAACGCGCTCATGCTACCGGCGCCGACTTCACCCACGCTGCTTTTTCCGTTCAATGCTCCGGCATGGTCGCTGTTTCTGGAGATCGTCATCAATATTGGCTTCGCGGCGCTTTTTTGCCGCATGGCCTCCCGCTTTCTGGCGATGTCCTGCCTGGGTGCGGGGGTCTTGCTCGCTTTCGCCATCCTGCACCAAGGCCATAACGATCTGGGTGCGATATGGCCCACCGCCGGCTTCGGCCTGCTCAGGGTCTGCTTTGGCTTTTTGCTGGGCATTCTGCTGGCCCGCCTGCCTGGCCGCGTGAGGAAAAGCTCCCCGATGGCGCTGTTGCCGGTCATCGGTTTCGCCCTGCTGCTGGCATTTCCCTGGCCGCCGGCCTTTGGGGAAATATACGACCTGGCCGCCGTCTTCGTCCTGCTGCCCGCGCTGTTGTGGCTGAGCATGAGGATCGAATTGCCGGAAATTCTGCACGGAGCGGGCGCGACTTTGGGAGACATCTCTTATCCGCTCTATGCCATTCATTTTCCATTGCTGCAGGTTTTCCTGCTTGTCTTTTTCCGGGCGCTTCACCTTCCGCTTTGGCTTGTGAGCCTGCTTTTCCTCGCCGGCATTGTCTGGCTGTCCTGGTATCTGGCGCATCGTTTCGATGCGCCCATCCGGCGCTGGTTGAGCGGGCGGGCGCGGCTGAGGCCTGCCGCGATGCCGGTGGGTCCGTGACGGCTGGGGCTTGCGAAACCCGCGCATCTGCTCCGTATTGGGGGCGCGGGAAGCCGGGGCGGCTTTTAGGTGGAAACGGATCATCCGGAGAAAGAGCGGGGCGGGCGTTTGGCCTATGCGGCGGCGGGGCTGTTCATCCTGGCGATGCTGCCCTTGCTGGCGACCCCCGTTCTGCCCCTGATCGATTTTTACAACCATCTGGCGCGGTTCTTCGTCCTGTCGCGCATCGGCGCCAGCCAATTTCTTCAGGCCCATTACCAGGCGCATTGGACTCTTTTGCCCAATATCGGCGCCGATATGCTGGCGGTGCCGCTGCTGTATGTCCTGCCGCCGCTGATCGCCGGTCATGCCATCGTCATCGCCATCCTGGCGGTTCTTTATGGCGGCGTGCTGTATTTCCGCCGCGCGCTGACGGGCGATGGATCGCTTTTGGCGGCGCTGCTGCTGGTGCCGCTGCTCTACAGCTACATATTGAATTGGGGCTTCGCCAATTTCCTTTTGGGATTGGGGCTGGCCTTCTGGGCGGCGGGCTGGCGGCTTCGCCATCGCGGCCGTCCACGCATGGCGGTGCCGGTCTCATGCGTGCTGGCGCTGCTGGTCTTTTTCTGCCACGGCATCGCGTTCATTCTGTACGGCCTGTTGCTGGCCTTGCTGGAAACGGCGTTGTTTTTCCCGTCGCGCCGGCCCGGCGGGGCGCCGCGCCGCATGGGCGAGCTTGTCCGCGCCCTGGCGCTGCTGGCGGTGCAGGCCATTCTTCCGGCCACATATTTCCTCGCCTGGAAAGCGGGCGTGATGGGCGGGGTTCCCGTCGATGCGCTGCCCGCCCATCGCGAGCCTTTCCTGACATGGCTGGCGCGCGATGCGTTCAATCATCTCGAAGCGATCTTGCGGGTGGAAGAAGGTCCCTCGCTCTGGTTCGACATCGCCACCTTGATGCTGCAGGCGGGCGTGATCGGCTTTCTGATGTGGCGGGGGCGGGTGTGGCTGGCGCGCGCCGTCTGGCTGGCCGTTGGCGTGGCGATGCTGATGGCCTTGGTTCCCATACCGCCCATGTTCGGAATGGCCTTCATCGCCGACCGGCTGCCTTTGTTCGCCGCGCTGGTGGTGATCGGCGGCTTGTGCGTGCGGCAAGGCGCATGGGCGGGGGCCGAGCGCATCGCCGCCGCCGCCCTGATCGCGATCGTATGCGCGCGCCTGGCGGCGATCGCCGTCAGCTGGCACGGCTATGCGCAGATCTACCGGGAATATGCGGCGGTGGCGTCTCAGATCCCGCCCCGCAAGCTGACCATTCCGGTCAATGTGGGCGAGGGCAATCACGAGACCAAGATTCCCCGCAGCGAAATGTTCGGGCCCTTGCTGATCATCCAGCGCGAGCAGGCGGGGCCTTTGTTCACCGATCCCAACCAGCAGCCGCTGCTGCTCAAGGGTCCGCTCAAGGCGGCGACGGACCGGTTGGCGGCGCGTCCCGGCGGCCGGGCGGGCATCTATCTGGATCCTTATCGTTATGTAATGGCGGCGGCGGGATCCGGCTTCGATTACATGCTGGTCGCCAACGCCCAGCTTCTTACCCGGCCCTTGCCGCCGGAGCTTCCCATGGTGGCACACACTTCGCATTTCATCCTGCTCCGCGCGCCCCATGCCCCTCCATGATCCCGATCCGGGCTTGTAAAGCCTTCCCGTCCATGGTCTTGAGCGGGATGGCTTCGAGAATCGCCCCGTATCGATGGTGCCGGGATGCGTGAAAGCGGTTCCGTCCGCGCGATCTGGCTGGCCGGATTGGCGCTGTTGCTGGTGGGGCTGTTGTTGCCCGCTTTCGTCAACCGCCAGCCCATCATGTATCCGGACAGTGTCGGCTATTTCCATTCCGGCTATGCCGCGATCAAGCAGGCCAAATCGATCCTGGACGCGCATCAGGGCAGTCATGCGCCATCCGCGCCGGCGCTGACGGCGCGCCAGGCGGACGGCGTCACCACCGCCCGTTCGGTCTATTACGGCCTCACCTATGTGGCGGGCTATTGGCTGGGCGGGGTCTGGGCGCTGGCGCTGGGCCAGGCGCTGGTGACGCTGGCGGCGCTGGTGCTGGCGGCGCGCCATGCCGTGCCGCTCGATCCCCTGCGCCGCATCGCGGTTCTGGGCGCCGTGGCATTGCTGACGGGCCTGAATTTCTTCGTGGCCGCGGCGATGCCCGATGTCTTCGCGGGCCTGATGCTGCTGGCGGTGGCGGTGGTGCTGGCCTATGCGCCACGGATGCCGCGCCTGGAATATCTCTTCTGGCTGGGCCTGATCGCGCTGGCGGGCCTCTATCATAAAGCGCATCTGGCGATCCTGGCGGTGACTTTGATTCTGGCCGCGCCTTTGGTCTGGCGCCGCCGCGGCCGCGATCTCTTGCTTCTGGCGGGCGCGGGCGTGCTGGCCTGGATGGGGCATGTCGCGGTCGATGCCGCCGTGACCAAAGCGACGGGCAAGCCGCCCATCGCGCCGCCGTTTCTTCTGGCCCGGCTGGTGGGCGACGGCACGGCGGAACGCTATCTGCGCGATGTCTGTCCCAAGCGAAACCTGGCGACCTGCGCCTTCCTGGACAAGATGCCGATGACCGAGAACGACTTTCTCTGGTCGCGCGATCCGGACCGTTCGGTGATGGGCGGGGCAGATCGCCAGACCCGTGCCGCCATCGCGGCGGAAGCGGGCGGCATCGTGCTGGGCACGCTTCAGGCCTATGGCGGCGAGGAAGCTGCCGCCGCCGCCGGCAATGTGATGCGCCAGCTGGGCGATGTGGGCGTGAGCGAATACGCCCTGACGCCCAAGGACAATGTGGCGCCGATCCCCATGCTGGCCTGGGCATTGGACCATTACGCCAAGACCGGGATCGCGGAAGGCTGGATGCCGCTGATGGAGATCAGCGTGCTGATGCGTTCGATCTATTTCGCGGCCCTGGTGGGGATCGGCATGATGCTGTGGCAGCGCGGGCGCGCGCCCATGTCGAAAGACAATGGCGAAGCGCGGTTCGTGCTTCTGCTCCTGATCGGGATCGCCGCCAATGCCTTGGTGGCGGGCGGCATTTCCGGCGTGTTCGACCGCTACCAGGGACGGGTGGCGTGGCTGGCGTCGCTGGGCTTCACCGTGCTTCTGGTCAAGATGCTGAACGAAAAGCGCCAGGCGGGCAGGGCGCTGAAGCAGCGTTAGAGCGTTGCTGCTCTAAGCGCCGCTCATCAAACGCACGCAAATATAAGCGGCGCCCCATGCCAGGACGATGGCGGCGATCGATCCCATCACCAGCGCGGTCCAGCCCAATGGACTGAGGAATTGACGTTTGATGACCCTTGGCATGGCGTGAGTAAGGACCCGCGCGGGAGCGGCGTCAACGTCAATCCGCGTGCTCATACCAGAGGACAAGCAGATACTTCGTACGGCGGAACCTCTTGCTTCGATCGCCGCAGCGCGCGTGTGGTTTGTGAAAGATTTTTTGCAAGCGGCAAGCCAGGCACCGGCTTGTCGAGGCGCGGCTTATGTCGAACGGAAACAACAGCTTCCGGCGGCAACCGCGATCGAAAGCCCGTCCTTCGCACCAAGCCTGTCGGGATTTTGCCGTGCCCGGCGCCGGCATCGGGGACGGGGCGGCAGCGGCGCCGGCGGCCGCAATCGGGGCGGTTTTCCGCGGCTTTTCCAGCGTTGGGCGCCTTTTAAGCTTTTTGCCGTATGAGGGACGGGAGGGCAGGTTTGGGGCAGGGCATGGCCGGTTACGTCGACAGCAATCTCAATCCCGGCGAGCATGTGGTCTATCGCGCCACGATGCATTGGATCATCTATCTGCCGCCGGTCCTGATGGTGTGCTTCGGCATTCCCCTGATCGACATCAATGAGCGCTTCGCCTTGATCCTGGCGGCGGCGGGTGTCTTCGCGGGGGCGGCGGCCTATATCCGCCAGGCCAGCAGCGAGTTCGCCGTCACCAATCACCGCGTGATCGTCAAGACCGGGCTTCTGGCGCGGCGCACCATCGAGATCAACATCGCGCGGGTGGAATCGGTCCAGGTCGATCAGGATATTTTCGGGCGCCTGCTCAATTACGGCGCCATCACCGTGATCGGCACCGGCGGCACCAAAGAGCCTTTCACCATGATCGACAATCCGCAGCAATTCCGCCGCATGGTGCAACAAGACCAGGGGTGAGTGGAGACGCCCTCATGGTTTGTCCCTCGGCGCGCTCGGGATGAGGAGGCTCATGATGAGGATATCCTCACCCTGAGCCGTCGAAGGGTGAGGTCGCGCAACCAATATCCGAAGCATGAGCGGAGCCGCGCTATCTGCAAGTGCAATAACGCGCTAGCCTGCCGCCCGCTGTTTCCGGGTGGAGGGCGCGATGGAAAAAGTGCTGGGCATTGGCGGGCTGTTCTTCCGGGCCCGCGATCCGGACAAGCTGGCGGCCTGGTACCGCGATCATTTCGGCATCAACGAAGTGCCCAAACATTATGGCGGCCAGCCCTGGCGGCAGGAGGCGGGCGCCACGGTGTTCGCGCCCTTTCCCGAAAGTACCGGCTATTTCGGCGATCCGGGCAAAAGCTGGATGATCAATTTCCGTGTTCGCGATCTGGTGGCGATGGTGGAGGAGCTGCGCGCCGCCGGGATCACGGTGGACGTGGACACGGAGATCTATCCCAACGGGATATTCGCGCGCCTGTCCGACCCGGAAGGCAATCCGATTCAGCTGTGGCAGCCGAAAGAGTGAGCCTCGCGCCGCAAAAAATTTGTGATTAGCAGCCTGCGCCAGTTGGGCGGCGGTCAGGTTCAGAAGCCCAATTGGTGTATATCTCTAAATCCGGCGCCGCCACTTTCCTGAAAAGCGGATATAGAGCGTTCGCTATCGGCCTGTAATAGGCATTGTTAGACGCATCGCCTCTACCGGAAATTGTTTCCGTTCCGCGGCGCCGTTCGAACGTGATGCCGGATCCGCACATCCAAATCACGCCATCGCCGAGATAGGGCGCGGCCAAGAGATCTATTTTTTCCATGAGGTTTTTGTATTCCGCCCGTGCCATCGTGAAATGCTTGATGATCGCAGGAGGTGCGGGCGTTCCCTGCTTGTAGAGAACAAGCGTGCCCGATACGGGATCGCCCTTTCCGCGCACAGCCAATGCATAGCTGTAAGGATTCATGTATGCGCTTAAGATTACGCGCATTCCGTCGTCGCCCAGGGACGCTAATGTAGGAAGGCCCTGCCTTTCCAGCGCCTTAAAGGCTTGGAACGAGTACGACGCGCTTCCAACATCATCCACCGAGAATGGCTTGTTTTGCGTGGTGTTTTCGTATCGAACAGTAAATAGAAGCCAGGTGGCGGTCACGGCGAGGCCGACGACCAAAACGTAGATAGCCGTCAGCAGCCATTGAAACGCCACGAGCCATCGGCTTTTAGGACGGGTTCCCATGACGCAACCGTAGGTAGGCTGCGTTAAGAATCCCCAAAGAAAAAGGCGCGCCTCTTTCGAGACGCGCCTTGATCGAAAGCGGAAGTCTTCAGACCGCCAGCGTTGCCTGCTCGCGGCGGCGGCGCATCATCATGCCGATGCCGCCAAAGCCCAACAGCAGCATCGCCCAGGTGGCGGGCTCAGGCACGGCGGAGATGTTGATCCCGCCGATCGCCGCGCCGAAGGGCGTGTTGTCGTTGGTGCTGACGAATTGCAGCTGGATATTGCCGTTGCTGGGGTTGTTGAAGCTGAACTGCTCCAACGTCCAGCCCATGGCGTTCTTGGTGTGGCCGGTGGTGTCGAACGAGAAGTCGAACTGGCTGAGGTTGAACGCCGAATTGGTGACAAAGGCGCGAAGCGTCTTGATCGGGTCGCCGCCGTCCGGATTGCCGGCCATGTAGAAGCTGACTTTGTAATTGCCGGCGCCCACCGCGAAGATCTGGAAGATGCTGCCCGGATAATTGCCGGCCAGGTCGACGCTGCCGCCGCCCGACGGCGGGCCCTGCCAGTAATTGCCGATCAGGTCCACGCTGCCATTCACATGCCAGGGGCCCATGCTGGTGTTGTTGTAAGTGGTGAAGGGATTGGCGCCAGCGGGCGCGTTGAAATTGCCATCCGGAACCGGCGTCACCGCATGGGCGGGCGTCAGGCTCGCAATGGCTGCAACGGCAAAGGCCGCCAGGAATGTCTTACGCATGGTAGGTCCCCAAATCCGAAAATCGGCCCGAAATGTTTAGACCGTTTACTTGGCATTTTATAGCGTAATTTTCCTGACAATATGGTTAATCTCGATCGGCGGATGGAACGATCCGGGCCAAGCCGATGAAGTCTCAGCGGAAACTCGGGCCGTGGCCGCGATTCACCAAAAACGCATTATTTTTGTACGTTTTGGCGCGCCGCCCGAACCTTCCGCGACGGAGATTTCGCCGCCATGGAGCCTCAAATGACCATGCAACGAGGACGGGCATCCCCGGCATTGGCGGTCGCGCTTGGCGCGCTGGCAATGGGAGCCGTGGCGGTGGGCGCCATGGCGATCGGTGCGCTGGCCATTCGTTCCCTGGCCGTCCGCAAAGCCGCGATTCGACATGCCCGCATCGGCAAGCTGGAAGTGGACGAGCTGGTGATCGGGAAAATCACGCGGCCGGACTCCTGAGCGATGCCGGGCGGGGGCGTGATCGAAGCCGGACGGCTGATCCTTGGCATCTGGGGGCGGGCGGCCCATTGCGGCCACATATTACATATGAGATTGCCCGGCGCTGACGCGCCGGTGGTGAAATGACCGGCGGCATAGTGACGGAGAATGCGTGATGAAGAAGTTGATCCTGGGCACTGCGATGGCGGCGGCCATGATGATGGCCTGCGGCGCGGCGCGGGCGGATGAAACCAGCGAGGATGTGCGCTGCCTGGTCATCTTCATGCAGATGAGCAACGCCCAGGTCCCGGCGGCCCAGACCGGCGGGCTGATCGGGTCTTTCTATTACATGGGCAAGCTGGATGCGCGCTCGCGGGACCTGGATCTGGAGAAGCTGATCCTCACCGAAGTCGCCAACATGTCGGAAAATTCCTTCAAGGCGGACGCGGCGCGCTGCGGCAACGACATGACCAAGCGGGGCCAGGCGGCGGCCGATCTGGGCAGGGCGCTGCAGCAGCATGCCGCGCAGATGGAAAAGCTGGGCGAGCCGCCGAAGTCCGCGCCCGCCAAACCCGCCGAGAAGCCCGCCGACAAACCGGCGGATAAGCCTGCCGACAAACCGGCGGACAAACCGCAGTGAGTTTCGCCGCGCTGCTGCTGGCGGCGGGCGTGATGCAAGCCGCGCAGGCGGACAAGCTGGCCTTCGGGCTGGACCGGCTGTCCTGGGGCATGAGTGCCCAAGCGGCGCGGGGCCAGTATCCGGCGTTGGACGGCGCGCCGATGGAAGCGGGCGAGCCGGTCTCGACCTTGCATATCGCCGATTACGATGTGGCCGGGTGCCGTTTCACCCTGCTTTTGACGTTCGAGCGCGGGCGTCTGGCGCAGGTGGATCTGGACAGCAACGGCGCCGCCCATCTGGCGGTGTGCAACACGCGGCTGAAGCGGCTGCTTCAGGATCAATATGGCGCGCTGGGCGGCGGCTTCAGCACCAACCAGAACGGCTTTTCGGACTATGGCAGCTGGGGCGGCAAGGCGATGGACATCACCTATGGCATGCTGGACGGCGCCTTTATCAAAGTGACGTTCAAGAGCGCGGGGCGGTAAGGTCCGGACTCATCTGCCAGCAATTAACGCAACGCTCTGTCATGGCCCGGAAATCCGGGCCATCCAGGTGACGGTTTCGGCCCTGGCAGAACGGTTCAACTGGATGGCCCACACTCCGGTGGGCCATGACAAATCCGGATTGGGCCCAATACCGCCTGTGATTGCCGCCGTTAAAATTCATTAAGAAGTCTGGCCGATAATATCGCCGTCGCTTGCCACGAAAGGCCGCGCCATGAAGCTGATGCGAGGGTACCGGTTCCGGCGCGAAGCCTTCACCATGCTGCGCGTGTTTCTGATGGTGTTTCTGGGCGCTTTCGCCATCGAGATTTTTTCGGATTGGACGCGGGGCCGGAGCCTGGAAAAACCCGTGACGGCGCTGGCGGTGTCGGCGCTGATCTTCATGCTGCTGGCCGCCGTGCTTCTGGTGATCGATATCGTGATCCGCGCCCATGAACGAAAACATGGCGTGCAATATCCCGGGCCGCGCGCCACCGAGCCTTGAGCGGCCGGTCTTGCGCCCCGGTGCGGACGAGGCCAGACTGACGCCATGAACGCGCTTCTGGAAACCTATATCCTGCCTGTGATGGGCGTGGTCCTCATCGCCATGCTGATCTGGGCCGGATACGATTCTCGCAAGAATTGACGGCGCGACGCGCCACGGTGTTTGCCTTCACCCTTCGGCAGTCTCATCCGGCCTTCGCACGCTCGAGAGCCGTTCATACGCTGGTGCCATGAACCGGCCGCCCCCCCATCAGCGTGCTTCGCACGCACTGGGGGAGGCGGGCCGTCGCCTAAGGGTCAGATTTTCTGGAATTTCAGCATGAACTGGTCGGTGTGGCTTTTGATCGCCGGGTCGGACGACATTTTGGTGTGATCGTCGGTGGAGCGGCTGAGCGCCTTGCCGTCGCCCACCAGCTTGAAGCCGGCGGCCGTGACTTCCTTGATCACTTGCGCCTTTTCGATCCGGTGCAGCTTGGCGATGCCGGCATCATCGGTGCCGGGATTGGCCTGATGGTCCAGCACCAGATAAATCCCGCCCGGCTTCAGCGCGTCATGCACGCGGCTGTTGAAGTCGGCGATGTCGAGATTGCCATACTCCTTCACATGCAGGTCGTGATAATTCTGGGTGGTCCAGACCACATCGACTTTTTCCGGCAAGGCGAAACCGCCAAAGGCCGGCATCATCTGTATGGCGACGTTGCCATGGCCCGGCTCGGCGGCCATTTTGGCGTCTTCGCCCTTGTCCCATTTGGGGTTCTCGATGCCATAGACCTTGCCCGCGGGGCCCACCACATCGCTGATCATGCGGGTATAGTAGCCGCCGGAAGGGAAGAATTCGGCCACTTTCATGCCCGGCTTGACGCCGACAAAGGCGATGGTTTCGCCAGGCGCGCGCAAGGGATCGCGGGCGGAATCGGTTTTGGGCCGGCTGGGATCGGCCACCGCCTTGGCGACATAGTCCGGCACCGGAGCGGCCATCGCCGCGCCGCAAAGGCCGAGCGCGATCAGGGACGCGCCGAGAATCATGGTTTTCATGTTTGCTCCGTAACGGGCGTTTTTGGGGGACGGCATGCGCATCGCCCCATGCGCATGCTGCATTCGTTCGCGGTTCCATTCCTTTGGGTTACAGCGGCGGCAGCAAAGCGCGCCGCGCCCTTCGCCGCTATCAGCTTCTTTAGCCCCTTGAGGCACCAAAGGCTCGATTCGCGCGTTAAGCGGAAGAAGGCAGTCTTGAGGGACCCATGAACAGTCTGGACGGCTTCGGCACGGCGCGGATGATGATCGAACTTTACGGCGCGGAGGCGCAAAGCGAGGCGCGGCGCCGCTGCGAAAAGGCGCTGACGCGCGACGACGTGCGGGGGTTCGAGCGCTGGGCTCATATCGCAACCATGATCGGGGCGCAATTTGCCCGCTCGGCGGTGCCGCCGCTGCCGGCTTTCCACTGACCGGCGTCGGGGTTCGACGAACGTAACATTGGATGACCCCCTCTGCCTTCGCGGGCTCTAGAGCCTGCTATGGCATCTCCCCCTCCAGCGTGCTCATGCACGCGAGGGGGAGCGGGCCATCGAATGTAACCTCTACAGTGCTGTCTTCACCTGGCCGACCGGTTTGCTGGACGCGCTGGTCCAATCGCGCACGATGCGCTGTTCCAGGGTGATGGTGATCGCCACCATCGAGGCGCCGACAAAGGCCATGCCCAGAGACGAGAAGATCGTGTCCAGATAGCCCCCGATATAAGGCACGGCTTCCAGCAGGCTCGAACCCACCACCAGGATGATCGCCATCTGATAATTCTTGATGTTGCGTTCGGGCGTGTTGCCGATGGCGGCGATGCCGCCGAACAGCAGCAGCAGCGGCGCGATAATGGGATTGGAAACAAAACCCGATACGATTGCCAGGATGACGGCGAGCGCTCTTCCCACCGCAGAGAATCGTTCCATGAATTCCTCCGGTAAATAGCTGATCCAAACCAATAGGAAATTGTACCATCAAAACCCTTCCGGGTGTAGGATTTGGCCCGGTACGCCGCGCGGTGGGCGTGCAATTCGGGTTCGCGCGGCATCTGTTCGCGCGCAGATTCCGTCACGCGCAGCGACGATCCGCACTGCAAATTGCCATGATGGGCCGAACCATTTTGCCTTGAGCCGCGTTGTCATCCGATCTCCCTTCCGGCGAGAGGCTTCCATGCGAGCATCCGGCAACACATTCGGCCAGTCCAGGCGGGCTTTGGTGACGGCGGGCGCCGTTGGCCTTATCGGCCTTCCGCTTCTGGCCGCTTGCTCCGGCGCGGACGAAAAGAACTTGGGCGCGGTCGAGGATCTGATGCGCGAGCATGGCGTGCTGCGCCGCGTGCTTCTGGTCTATGCGCAAAGCGTGCCCCGGCTGCGCGCCGACGCGGCGTCGGTGCTGGCGTCCCATCTCAACCGGGCGGCGAAACTGTTCCGCGATTTCGGCGAGGACTATCACGAGCGCAAGCTGGAAGAGGCGTACATATTTCCCCGGGTCCAGAAGGCGGGCGGGTCCGCGGGCGGCCTGGTCGACACGTTGCTGAAGCAGCATCAGCGGGGACGCGAGATCACCGCCTTCATCCTCAGCGCCACCGCGAGCGGCACCGTGTCCGCCGCCAATGCAGAGCCTTTGGCGCGCGCCTTCGAGACCTTCGTGCGCATGTATCAGAACCACACCGCCCGCGAGGACACGGTGATCTTTCCGGCCTGGAAGGATGTTCTGTCGGGGCGCGAGATCGAGGAGCTGGGCGAGAAATTCGAGGATATCGAGAAGGCCCAGTTCGGCGGCGACGGTTTCGAGAGCGCCGTCAAGCAGATGGACGGGATCGAACGGGCGCTGGGCTTCGCCGATCTGTCCCTGTTCACCGCGCCGCCGCCGCCCAGGCCGGGAAAATCGCCGGGCGGCGCGGGGACCGCGACGGCCAAGGCGCCATTGTCCAGCCCCTTGCCGCCAAGCTGGATTCCGTGAGGCGCGTCAGCAGCAGGCGCGGCCGGCGATGGCGGCCAGCGGCGCGCAGACCGCTGCGTCGCCGTTGCAGCAATCTTCCACCAGATAGGCGAGAAGCCCGGCCATGCGGTCGAAATCCGGCGTGTAGATGATCGAGCGTCCCTCGCGCCGCGACCGGACCAGGCCCGCATTGGCAAGCACGGTGAGATTGGCGGACAGGGTGTTGGGAAGTACATCGAGCTTTTTGGCGATATCGCCCGCCGCCAAACCGTCCTTCCCATGGCGCACCAGAAGGCGGAAGACCGACAGCCGCCCGTCATGCGCCAGCGCCGACAGGCCTTCGACCGCCTTCGCCAGTTTGGCGGGCGCCATCAGCAGCAGGCCTTGGCATCGGGCTTGGGCGCGCAGCATGCCGCCTTGGGCGCCATGTCCGGCACATCGTCTTCGCCGTAAGTGGTGGCTTCGCCGAAGGTATAAAATGTCTCCCAGCGCAGGCCGGACGGATCGCTGACCCAGGACTTGTCGGACTTGGCGTAGCAGCAGCTGGCGCCTTCCTGGTCGCGGGTGGTTTCGCCCGCCGCTTTCAGCCGGCCGGCCAGTTCGGCAAGCTCGCCCGTGCTTTCCACCTGGATGCCGACATGATCGACGCCCGCTTCGGCGCCCCTGGCGGAAATGGCGAAATTCACTTTTGGGTCCTCCAGCATCCATTTGGCGTAATCGGATTTCTGGACGGTGGGAGTTTGGCCGAACAGGGTCGAATAAAAGCCGATGGAGCGGGTGAGGTCGTCAACCGCGACGTGAAGGTGCAAGCGTTTCATGGGGCGCCTCCTGTTTCTATATTTCCAGAATTGTCGAAATATAAGCCGCCGTCAAGACGGAAATTTCCGGTCCCGGTCCGGCCGGCGTTCCAGGAGCAGCGCGCCGCGCGATGCCATGCAGACAGGGCGGCAATGCGCGCCGTCTCGATCCTGAAAATGCATACGGATTATTCGGGCCGGGCGATCCATACCCACATCGGGTAAGGCCTGTCTTGGAATTTCAAATTCCGCACTTCAGATCGTGCGCGGCGCTCCGGCGCCGCGTCTCATTCTCATCGCGCAGAGGATCCATGACCGGCGGCGGCACACCCGATAAGTCGAAAACCGCCATGCGGCTGATGGCGCTGGCGAAGATCGAATTGGATGCCGGGCGCGTTCCATCGGCGGCACGGCTGTTGCGCGAAGCCGCCGAGATCGCCGCCGATCTGGAGGAGTTGACGCACCCGGCGGACGTGGCGCCCGCAAACGGCCAGAGCGATCCGGCCTGACAAAGGCCGCCGCTTCCAGTCCGGACGCCGCCCGCGCCAATTGACTCCCGTTTGCGCTCCTGTCACCAATTTTGCCGCCCCGGCGCGTTGCCCACTGCCAAAGCTTGGTGAGGAGGATTGAATGCGCATTTCGTCTTTTGCCGCGCTCGCGGCGCTTCTCTGTTCCGCATCGCCCGCCTTGGCCCAATCCTGCCAGTTGCCGTCGCTGGCCGACACCGCCAAGCTGGTGCCGGTCGCGGGCAGCAACCTGATGGCGGTGCCGGTGGCGATCAACGGCAAGCCCAAGCAATTCCTGCTCGATCTTTCCGGCGGCACCACGGAAGTGACGCAGGCGACCGCGATGGAGTTGGGCCTGCCGGGAAGCAATGTGCCGCACAGTGATTCAATTCCGGTGGGCGCACATGGCGATCTGGGCTTTTCGGGATCGCTCACCCTTCAAGCCTCGGTCTATAACGTCAATGGCAGCCAGAATCCCGACCTGATCCGGCAACGCATCAAGGTGGGCAGCTTCACCATCGGAAGCGCCACCGCGCGCAATCTGCAATTCATCGTTTCCAATGACGATGGAAAGACGTTGCCCTATGACGGGCGGCTGACCAGCGATTTCTTCAAGCAGTACGACCTGGAAGTGAATTTCGCGGGCGGCGAGATCAATTATCTCACCCCCACCAAATGCGCCGATCCGGAACAGGCCGTGTTCTGGTCCCATGACGCCGTTGCGGCGGTGCCGATCAATCTGATGAACGGCAGATATCACGTGAGCGTGATCGTCGACGGTAAGACGGTCAATGGCACCATCGACACCACCCAGACCCAGACGATCATGCGCCGGGAAATCGCCGAGCAGCTGTTCGGCCTCAAGCCGGGCGCGCCGGACATGGCGCCCCAGCCCGGCGGCATGGGGGACGCGGCGGTCTATCGGCATGTGTTCAAGCAGGTCGCGTTCGGCGGGGTGATCGTGCAGAACGCTTCGGTCCAGATTCCCGCCAGCAGCTTGCCGGAAAACAGGAACCGGGATGTCGTGCTGGGCAGCCGCGCCCTACCGGCCGACGCGATGATCCCCGAACTCACCATCGGCATGAATGTGCTCAGCCATCTGCATCTCTATGTCGTGCCCGGCCAGGGCAAGATGTTCGTCACACCGGCCGCCGAGTAGCGGCGCGGGCCGGGCTGTGCGGCTGCGTCGGTACGCTCCCGGACCGAGAAACGCTTAGGGGTCCCGGGAAAAACTTGGTTAATTATCGCCAACATGTGAGGGGCGATTGCCGGGTTTTGGCTGGTCATGGGGAAAGATCGTCGAGCGGGCGGGACTGATCCTTCTCGCTTTGCTGTCGCTGGTCATTTCCTGGGTGCTGGTGGTGCGGGCCTTCAATTGGGTGCTGGACCGGCTGGGATGAAGCGGCGCCCGCGCTAATGGCCGCGAATGTCCGTGGCGTTACATCCGGCTTCACAGCGCAGCGAGACCGGGACATTGTCGTTGGTGATCTCATCATGCGCGGCGCGGCGATAGACCCTCACCAGACCTTTGTTCGCGAACACTTCGGCTCTGGCGATGTCGCCTTGGACAAGATGCAGCGCCTGCAACCGCGCATCGCGTTCGCCGCACGCTTCGATATTGAGCACCACCGACACGCGTCCATCGCCGCGATAGAGTCTGATCTGGAAATCCATGCCCAAGATCCTTGGAAGGGCACGAAGACTAAGCCCGCCGGAGCGGCGCTTTCAAGCGATCGCTTCTAGTTCCCAAGTTGCCGGATCGTTCGCTTCACCGGCAGCCGATAAATCGGGCGGCCTTGCTCATCGAAGACCACAACTGTGCGCCCATCCACCGGCTGGCCTTCCTGGATGGCGGCCTTTGCGAGATCGATCGCGGTTCCATCCGCCTCCTTCACGGCGGCGGCCAGATCGGGAAGTTCCAGGCCTTCCTCGTCCTTGATCCAGCCCTGTTCGTCTTCCACGTGAAAGAAGTAGCGCGGCATCCGCTCCTGCGAATTGATTTCACAGGCAACGCGGGAACCCAAGTGGCGGTTCGGCGGAACCCTTTCATTTGCTGGCTCGTTCGCACCAGGCACAACCTTGATGGAGAGTTTCCATGGCTACGATCATCGAGAAGGATGGGGGCAATGGCGGCGGCGGAAGTATCTTCCTGGCGTTCATTCTTGGCGCGGTCCTGCTGGCGGTCGGCGTTGTCGGCTTTCTCATGTGGGACAATTACAAGAGCGGCGGCGCGCCCAAATCCATCACCGTGACCGCGCAGCACAAATAGGGAGGCGGCAATGGGCGAACGGATCATCATCGAGGACGAGAAGCCCAAGCCTGCTCCCGATATCGTCATCGTCCAGGAACAGCCTAAGCCGGACGTGAAGAAGGTCGTCACCGAGAAAACGGTGGTGGTCGAGAAGAAGCAGACGTAGCGGCCCGCCTACCGCACCTCGAATTCCGGATCGGGCGGCACCTGCATGGCCAGCGCCAAATGATTGGTCTGGGCCGCCAGCCCGATCACGGCGATCAGCTCGGCATGCTGCGCATCGCTCATGCCCCGGGCGCGGGCGGCGGCGGTGTGGGACTGCACGCAATATTGGCAGGCATTGGCGGTGGAGACGGCGATATAGATCATTTCGCGGGTGAGGGGATCGAGTGCCCCTTCGCGTCCCATCACCGATTTCAACGTCTCCCACACCCGCTTGAGATTTTTCGGATCGTTGGCCAGCGCCCGCCAGAAATTGTTCACGAAATCGGATTTGCGGGTGGCGCGGATGTCATCGAACACCGCCCTGGCGTCCGGGATCGCGTTCACCTCCGCGTCGGTCAGGAGTTTGACGGTGGCCATGGCTGTCTCCTTGGGTCTTCGCGCCGCAAGCCGTTCCGGCCCATGGCGCGGCAAACCCTAAGCCGGATTTGGGTGGGCGCAAGATGGGAGAATGCAAAGCCATTACCCGGTTTTGCGGGCGCGGCATCGAACGCGGCTGGCATGTCGGCGATTGGAACGATCGCCTTCCTGTGTCGTTTTTTACGGCACGGAAATGCTGTTGGACGGGCCGCAATGAAAGGTGACACATGAGAAGGTTTCACACTGCGCTCGGACTGAGTTCGTTTCTCGCTATTGCGGGCGCCGCCCTGATAGCTCCCACGATTTCCAGCGCCCAGACGGTCGAAAGCAGCTATGTCGCATGCAATCAGGACGGCGCATGTTGGCGCGTGCATCGGATGTATGCTTATGGGGAAGAAAGGCCGATCACCTATTACCGCTCCGATTGGTACGCCGCCCACCAGCATGATGAGCATGTCCGCTGGCTCTCCGACCCCGCCGATGACCGGGGATATTATGATCGGGACAATCATTGGCACGCCGATCCCGGCGCGCGCGCCGTGGCAGGCGGAATGACGGGCGCCGGCGTTGGCGCCGCAATCGGCTGTCTGGTGACGATACCGGTCGGGTGCGCGCCCGGCGCCGCGGTTGGCGCGGCCGTGGGCGGCGGAACGGGTGCCGTCGCTGGCGCGGCCTCGACGCCCCGCTAGATCCTGCCTGCACTCGCGAGGAATGCCCGGCTCGCCGTCATGGCGCCGGGCATCTTCGCGGATCGCATCGCTGTCGCGGCGTCTGCCGGCGCAGCCCGATCCACCCTGTCCGCCCGTGTGACGTTCAGCGCCTTGGTCTGCTCAGATTCCAGACCATGGTGACGGAAACCCGTGGCGCGGGCGCGGTGCTGTCCCGGGTGACGGGCTTCCAGCGCCAATGGTCCGTGACATGCGCGCATGCGGCGATGTCCAGGCGCTCGGAACCGGAGCTTTGCGTGATACGGCAATCGGACGCCTGGCCTTGCTGGGATATCGCGACGCTCATTTTGGTGGTGCCGGCTTCGCCGACCTGCGCGGAGAAGGGCGGATAGCGCGGCAGGGTATGGGTCTCCACGATGGGCTCCGGCCGGATCGGCGCGGACGGGATCGCCGCCGCCGGTGGAGGAATGGCCGCCACCTGGGGAGCGGGCGTCTCGATCGGCGCGGGAGGAGGCGCGGGAATGGGCGCGGGAATAGGCGCGGCCAGTACCGGCGGCGCTGGCGCGGGCGATACCGTCGGTGCCGGCGCGGGCGCGGAAATGGTTGCCGGTTCAGGCGGCTTTTGAACGGCCTGCGGGGCAGGCTTGGCATTGGTTGCTTCGCGCGGCGCGGCTTCCTTTGCCGCCGGGGCGCGGGGCTGGACGATTTTCCGGGGCGCGGGTGCGGCCGGCGCGGCGGCAGGCTTGCGCGTGTCCGCCGCCAAATTCTTCGGCGCTTTTTCCGGAAGCGGATTTTGTTCGATGATGGCCGGCGGGCTGGCGGGCGGCGCGCTGATGGCGGGAAGGCGGTTGGAAGCAACGGTCGCTAATTCGCGAGGGTTCGAAAATCCATCGCGCGCGTACCGGTATGCGAAAGGCAGAAGACAGGCCAACGCCACGAGAAGCAATATGCCGATCCGGTACCACAGGCCGAAGGGCTGCATCGTCGATCTGTGGGTTCTCTCCATGCCCGACAAGCGGGCCACGCTGTTGGAGAGACTTCTGTCATAGGCTTTGGCGATGCGGCGCGCATCGTCCTCGCGCAGCTGCTTTTCCGCGGCGTCCAGCGTCGAGTCCGTGTCGTTGTGAATCCGGTCCGCCAGCTGGACATACTGATCCCTGGCGTGCCTTAACGCCTTGATCTGTTCCGATGGCGCGATTTCCCGACGACCATAGGCCATGGCGAAGCGAGCCTGGCGCTCCCACCTTCATCCCTCGCGCCATCATAGGCACCGGTTCCGTTTTGGCACAATGCTGACGCGGGCGCGGGGCGCGGTTATCTCCATTCATGGTGAAATCCGGCGGAAAGGCCGGATATCAATCAGATAATCGCAAACAGGGCGGCCATCCCCCAAACCGCCGCCGCGAACACCGCCCAGCTTCCGGTCACGGCCAGCCAGAAGGCCCATGTCCGCATCGGGGGAAGACGGTCTTCCCATTCATGATCTTCGATGCCGGCTTCGCGCTGGTCGCGGGAAAAGCGCCAATCCTGGGGGCGGTGTTCGTAAGTCGCGCCGATGCGCGAGGTTTTGCGCAGGTAATGGATTTCAGCAGGCATCGCGGCGGGCTCCCATGATCGCTTCGTCCCAGGCGCGGCGGTCGGGCGTGGTGTCTTCGAGGCCCGCGAGCAGATCGCTGAGCGCATCGCGGCGCAGATCGGTGAAGGGGGCCGCGTTCGCCACATCGGCGCGGAAGCGTTCCAGCGCGGCATAGAAAATCCGCTGCGCGCGATATTCGCCGTCGCGTGTGTCATCGCTGATGCCCGGCGCGCGGCGGCCCGCCAGCCGCGCGAAGGTGGAGAGCACATCCTGCTCGTAATCGTGGCGGCGCCAGGCGGTCATGCGTGATCCCTTCGTTTCGTCGCCGCCCCCGGCACCTGCCGGACCGTCCCGGGGAGGCCCCCGGAAAGGGGGAAACCGGGACCGTCAACCCGGACCAAGTCCGGCAGGCTCGCCGGGAGAGGCGAGAGGGGACGATACAACAATTGTTGTATCCGGCAACGGGAGGCGGCGGCGATGGCGCTAAAACCGGGGCTAAAACAGCGGCGCGCGCGGCGCGTGAGCGGGTCCAGTGGACCCGCGAGAACGACGCCTCGAAAACGACGCCTCGCCATTCCATGGCGAGGGGCAAGCTTTTCCAGGCTCTCTCCGTTCGCCAAGAAAAGTTAAGCCAACGCCCGGAGCGTAAGTGGAAGGCCGGATGAGCGTTCGTTGCTCCTCGCATATGCCTGGACAAGCTCATCCTTCGACAAGCTCATCCTTCGACAAGCTCAGGATGAGGAGTTTGAATCAACCTCACCAGAGTCCTCATCCCGAGCCCTCACCCTGAGCCCTCACCCTGAGCTTGTCGAAGGGGTCGAAGGGGTCGAAGGGGTCGAAGGATGAGGCCTCGCCTGGAGGCCGCGCGGCTCAGCGCCTGTTGGGGCTGGCGGCTTCCTCGCTTCCCGCGGGTGGCTGGGAACTGCTGGGCGTGTCGTTGTCCGTCGGGCCGGATTCGCGCGGGCGCGGTTTGGCCATCTGGGGCGCGTCGCTGCCTTTGGGTGCGCTGCCGGGCGCGATGCTCTGGCCGGCGGCGTCGTTCGCCGTGCCGGGCGTGCCGTTGCTCATGCCGCTGTTCTTCATGGCGCGACTGTTCATCGTGCCGGGATGGCGCGCGCGGCCGGGCGCGTTCGATTGACTGTTCGGGTCGCTCTGCTGGTTGTTCATTCCCGGATCGCCGGTCATGCCCGGCGGCGGCGCGGCGTCGGGATTGGATTGCGCGTATCCGGCGCTGGAGAGCACCGCCAGCGCGGCGGGAACGAGCGCCACGATGGCGAGATAAAGTTTCCTCATGGGATCCTCAGCTTTCTGTTGACCCCTTCCATGCTTGAGGAAACACATGCGCGCGCGGCTTGTTGCATGTCCGCTTGTTCATGCCGCAAGAGAGCCGCGTGAAGCGCTTTGCGCCGTGGCGGATTATTTGCCTTCCGCGCCGGAGGGCATCGCGATGGGAAGCGCGAAAATCCGATGACCGGCTTCGGACGTGACTTCCAGCACCGAGTGATGCTGGAATTGGCCGGGGAATTCCGCGCGAAGCTCCGATGCGAGGGCGAAAGCTTCCTTTTGGGCAGCTTGCGCGTCGGGCAGGTCCGCGCCTTCCGGATCGCTGATCTCGACCTGCCCATCGATCACATTGAAATAATAACGCATCACGCCACTCCGCTTTGGCGCAGTAAAACCGCAGGTTGGGAAAGGCCGCCTTGATCTGCCGCAAGTTCCAGACGCGGAACGGATTTGGCGGTGCGGGTTTCGTGAGGCGCGGCGCCGCTCGCGATTCGACAAGCTCATCCTTCGACAAGCTCAGGATGAGGATTTTGAGCAGACCTCTCCCTGAGCCCTCACCCTGAGCCCGTCGAAGGGTGGGGAACGCCGCCCGAAGCGTAAGCGAAGAGCCGGGTGAGGAACGCCGCCCGTTCAGGCGATGGTGACGCCGCGCGCGCGCAGGTCGCGGAACATCCGCTCCACCAATCTGGCCTGGGCGTGCATGCGGTCGGTGCGGGCATCGACCTTATATTTGTTGCCCGCCGACAGGATGATGCCGTCATCGCGTTCCAGAAAGATGCCGATCTCCAGCAAGCGGTTGATGCGGCGGCGCACGGTTTCCAGGGGCAGCATGGTGGCGCGCGAGATCGCCGCCCGGCTGATGCCATGGCGCAGGCTGTCCGGTTCGATCAGCCCGGCGAACTGGCGGCTGAGATTGGCGTCATTGTCGATATGCGAGACATTGGCGCTGCCCACGGTGATGGCGATCAGGTAATCCACCGGATCCAGCCCCGCCAAAGGCGAAGCCATCATCGCGTCCATGATGATGTTGAGCACCAGCCGGTCGGCGGCGCGCGAGATCATCTTGACCTGCTCTTCGCGCCTCAGGCCCTTGCCCGCCATCTGGCCCGGATAGGCCCCCGGATAGGCCAGAGTGGCGTCGCCGGGGATGGGAACGATCTCGGTGATGTCGGGCACGCCCGCGAAGGCATCGGGCTCGGGCGAATCCTTTTGCCCCATCAGGCCGCTGACATCCATGAAGCAGACCAGGGTGGCGAGGCCGTCTTCGCGCTCGCGCAGGGGCACGCTCACGGTCTCCACGAATTGCTCGCCGCCGGTCTTCAAGGTGAGCTGATGGGTGACGCGGATGATCGCGCCGCTCACCGCCGCCAGGACGCGGCGCATGCGCTCGCCGCGCGCTTCGGGCGGCGCGATGTCCACATAATCCAGGCCCGTCAGGTCGGCGCGGGCCAGGCGCGTGATCTCATCGCCCACGAAGCGGATGGGGATGCCGCCGCGCGGATTATATTCGCTGAATATGGTGAAGCGGCGGATGTCGTGGCTGAGCGTCTTGTCGAAGCCGGAATCGTCCGGAAGGGCGCAGCCATCCCAGGCGGACATCCATTGATCGGCGAATTGCTGTGATCCCGGCGCCAGCCCCAGCGACTCAAGGAGCTGCTGTGTTGCCTCTTTGTTATGCGGCATGAGGCAACAATTCTCTTTCCGAACAGATTCCGTCCAATGGCCTATATTAACCAGAAGCGATTGCATCTATCGCTGGTTGCAATACCTAAAATGGGTATATTTGCTACAGGCGAGTGCGGCGGATGCGTCACACTCGCAACCTGTACGTGCGTGTCCAGACACCCGAGGCGCATCCGGGGCGGCTGCCCGGCCTTTGTCCCCATATTGGGTACGAAATGCGTATCGCCCGTCCGGCGCGCGCGGATACACGTGCGCCGGGGCAGGCGGCGGCCAAAGCGGCGTGCAGTTTCGCGCACGGCAGTTTCATGGTCCCAGGGCTGACCGCATCCCGCGCCAGTCATGACACTCGTCACCGGCCCATGCTGGCGGCCGGCGGATTTTTTGGCGCCATGACCGCATCCCGCATCGATTTTTCCGCGCTCGATTTTCTCCTGATCGAGGAGAATTACTCCTCCCGCGACATGACCGGCGAGATGCTGCGCGGCTTCGGCGTCAAGCGGCTGCGCGAGGCGCGATCGATCGAGGCGGCGATGCGCGATATCGAGCGCCGCGCGCCCGACATCATTCTCTGCGACTGGATGACCAGGCCCACCGACGGGCTTTCATTCCTGCGCAGGCTTCGGGCCGATCCCACCAAGCCTTATGCCAATGCGCTGGTGATCATGATCAACGAGCAGGCCTCGTCCGATCACATCCAGGCGGCGCTGGGCGAAGGCGCGGACGGCTATATCGTCAAGCCCTTCCGGCCCGCGACCCTGCTCGATCATCTGGTCCAGGCCATCACCGCGCAAAGGATGCGCCCGGTGGAGTGAGGCGCGCTTTGCCTGTATCCTCCCCCGCTTGATATCGTGGCGCTCGCCGGGGACCTTCTCATGCCGCACATCTATCTGTTTCTTGCCGCCGCCATCGCGCTGGCGGTCACGCCGGGGCCGGGCATGTTCTATGTGGTGGGCCGCACCTGGGCGGCGGGGAAGGGTGACGGATTGGCCTCGTCCTTCGGCACCATGCTGGGCGGGTTCGTCCATGTCGCGGCTTGCGTGATCGGCGTTTCCGCGTTGGTGATGGCCAGCGCCACGGCTTTCTCGGCGCTCAAGATCGTGGGCGGGCTTTACCTGATCTATCTGGGCATCCAGACTTTCCGTGTTGCGTCACGCGAAGAGATGGCGATGCCGGACGAGGGCCGCGCCGGATGGATGCGCGCCTTTCGCCAGGGCGTGGTGGTGGAAGCCACCAACCCCAAGACCGCTGCATTTTTTCTCGCCTTCATTCCCCAATTCATCCGGGTGGAGGCGGGGCATGTGGCGCTGCAATTTCTGGTGCTGGGCGTGATCTCGGTCTTGCTCAACACGGGCGCGGATCTTCTGGCGGTGATGGGCGCGGCGAAACTGCATGAACGCTTCCTGCACCGGCCCAGTTTGTTCCGGCGGCTGCGCCAGGGTTCGGGGATTCTGATGGCGTCCTTGGGCGTTGGGCTGCTGGCGGCGCGGCGCGGCTGACGCTTTTTCGGCATGGATGTTTACAGGGCAATGCCCGGTTTTGCTGGCTTTTCCGGGCCCCGACAAATCGTCGGCACACTTCCGCGACACATCATTCGGGCGTAACGTCGCCCCCGTTTGCAATCAACATGAGTCCGGCATCAGACCGGGTCGCCAGGCTTGTCTGGCCGGACAAACACGGGGAGTAAAAGCGTGGACGACTCGATCAAGACTGGTACGGACCGCCGCTCGTTTCTGATGGGCGGGGCGAAGAGTGCCAGCGTATTGGCTCTGGGGCCTTTGCTGGCCAGCGTCAGCGGCGGTGCGGCGCGGGCGGCGGCGCCGATGGCCGGCAAATATGATTTCGATACGCCCTATAACCGCATCGGCACCGATTGCGTGAAATGGGATCAGGCGATCCGCGACGAGAAGATGCCCAAGATCATCGCGGGCATGGGCATCGCCGACATGGATTTCGAATGCGTCCCCGCGGTGACCGAAGCGCTGCAGAAGCGCGTCAGCCACCACAATTGGGGCTATGAGATGCTGGACATCGACCTGATCCTGGGCACCGCCGGCAACAGCGGCTTCGTCAAGGGCATCATCGACTGGAACCGCAAGCATTACGGCATCACCAACATCACCCCGGCCAATCTGGGCGTCACCACGGGCGTGCATTCGGGCATCATGCCGGCCTTGCGCGCCTTCTCGATCTGAGGCTGACTCGGGGTGAAGGCGTCGTGGATCACCGGTATCTGCGAGGGATGGATGGACGCCTTGCCGGTAAAGCCCAGACGGGCGCAGGCAGTGGATTCAGCCTGCAACCCGCTGGCGTCGTCGAGATTGAGGTAGGGAACGTCCAGAAGGTCTATGCCGGCCGAGGCGGCCGCATGGACCAGGCGGGAACGCGCATAGAGCAGCGGTTCCCACGCCTTGTCAATGAAACGGTGAATGTAAGTTATCGGACGCACCAGATCGTATTGAAACTTGGTTTGCCAGCAGCCGATGAAGGCATCCGCCACCGCAACGCCGACGCGCATCAGCACATCCGCCAGCCGTTCGGCATTCAAATGATCGCGCGCCGCAATCTGCAAAAGGATCGACACCCAATGACCCGCAGGGGTTGGCGACAACATGGGATCGTCGGACCAGAAGCGGGCGATATCGCGCTGTTCGGCCGTCAGGTTGTTGCGTGTGTCGCACGTTTCCTTCGCTTCCCGGTAAAACTGCGACGACGGGTCTTCGCTGTAGGCGG
>CALMGU010000099.1 GCA_937865685.1 uncultured Alphaproteobacteria bacterium
GTTCCAGACTGTCCTTGCGCATCAGTTCCACCACGCGGAACGGCAGCGCGACGCGCGCTTCCTGCAGCAGCGCGGGAATGCCGCTGTCGACGATCTTGTATTCGCTGAGCGCGTCGAAATAGGCCTTGTCGATCGTGCCGCCGGTGGTCAGCACCAGAATTGCTTGCTGGGTCATGGCCGCCCCATAGCGCAGCACGGGGCCATCGTGCTAGCGTGAGGCCAACAACGGGGGAGAACAACGATGGCTACGGCGGCAGCGGCACCGCGCGCATCGGCAACGCGACTGGCCTGGGTGGTCGGCCTGCTGGGGCTTTCGGTCCTGCTCAACTATGTGGATCGCGGCGCGATTGGGGTGGCGGCCCCGTTGATGAAGCAGGAACTCAACCTTTCGGCGACCGGTTTCGGGACGGCGGTCTCGGCCTTCTTCTGGGTCTATGCGCCGCTCTGCGCACTGGTTGGCTGGCTGTGCGACCGGTTCTGCGTGTACCGGATGTTTGCCCTGGGCATCGCGCTGTGGGCGCTGGCGACATTGCTGACCGGCTGGGTTGGCGGCCTCGCATCGCTGATCGGGTTGCGGCTGGTGCTGGGGCTGGGCTCGGAGGCGCTGATCTGGGTGGACGTCCTGCAATGCCTGCTGCTCCTCGCTGGAGTATTGCTGGCAATCGGCTACGTCATCTTGATTGATCACACCGGTCCGGCCGACTGGTGGCGCATTGCGGCCGGGCATGGGCAGTCACACACGAAAGTGGAATGGTTCCCCAAAGATATCACCACGCGGTTCACCGTCGTCACAGCGCTAATCAACACGTTCTTCTGGACGATCTGCACGCACGGCTCCGACCAGGTGGTCCTGCAACGGTATTTTACGACCGGTTCCGTCAAAGCCGCTCGCCGCAGTTACTTCATCAACATGTTTGTCGACATTACAATGGCGCTGTTGATGGGGACGGCCGGACTGGCCCTGTTGGCGTACTACCTCCATCACGCCGACCAGTTGCCGTCAGGTCAGACCGCCACAACCATGGCGGACAAGCTGTTTCCGTGGTTTCTCGGCCATGCGCTTCCGCCCGGGTGCGCCCCGCCAGCATTTCGGTCATCATCGATGCCGACGCCTGGCTGATGGCGCAGCCCTTGCCCTGAAACTTGATATCGGCAACGCGGCCGTCCGCATCCAGCGTCAGCATGATGGTGACGCGGTCGCCGCAGAGGGGATTGTAACCATCGGCCTTATGCGTTGCCTTGTCCAAGGCGCCGAAATGGCGGGGATGCCGCGAATGGTCGAGGATCACTTCCTGGTATAGTTCGCGAAGCGACTGATCCATGACTAACCCAAAATCTCCCGCGCCTTGCTGAGACCCGTCACCAGCGCATCGACATCGGCGCGGGTGTTGTACAGTCCGAAACTGGCCCGGCTGGTCGACGCCACACCGAACCGTTCCATCAAAGGTTGGGCGCAATGATGCCCGGCCCGCACCGCCACGCCCTCACGATCCAATATGGTGGCGAGGTCGTGGGCATGCATCCCCTCGGCCTCGAAAGAAATGATCGCGCCCTTGCCCGGCGCGTCACCGATCACCCGCAACCAATTGAAGTCGCGCAGCCTTTCGCGGGCATAGGTGAGCAGATCATGTTCATGGGCTTTGACCGCCGCCCGGTCCAGCGCCATCAGATAATCCATCGCCGCCGCCAGCCCCACGGATTCGATGATCGGCGGAGTTCCCGCCTCGAACCGCGCCGGCGGATCGGCATAGGTGACGATGTCACGGGACACTTCCCGGATCATTTCGCCGCCGCCATTGAAAGGTTGCATCGCCTTCAAATGCACCCGTTTGGCATAGAGCGCGCCGATGCCGGTGGGCCCATAAATCTTGTGACCGGTCAGGGCGTAAAAATCGATGTCCAGCGTTTGAACATCGATGACCTCATGAACGGCGCCCTGGCAGCCATCGGCCAGCACCGGCACGCCCTTGGCATGGGCGCGGGCGACGATCTGCTGCAGCGGGGTCACCGTCCCCAGCACATTCGACATGTGCGTGATGGCAACCAGCTTGGTCTTGGACCCGATGGCGGCATCCACCGCCTCGATATCCAGGCTGCCGTCATCGCGGACGTCCACCCATTTGAGCACCGCGCCATGACGTTCGCGCAGGAAATGCCAGGGAACGATGTTGGAGTGATGCTCCATCACCGACAATACGATCTCGTCACCGGGCTGGATGCGCGGCGCGAGGAAACCATAGGAAACCAGATTGATGGCTTCGGTGCCGCCTTTGGTGAAGACGATCTCGTCCTCGCGGGCGGCGTGCAGGAATTTCTGCACCGTGCGGCGCGCCGCCTCATAAGCGTCGGTGGCGGCGGCGGACAGATAATGCACGCCGCGATGAACATTGGCGTAGTCCGTCTCGGCAAAGCGCGTCATCGCATCCAGAACCTGGCGCGGCTTCTGAGCCGAAGCGCCGCTGTCGAGATAGACCAACGATTTGCCATAGACCTGGCGCGACAGGATGGGGAAATCGGCGCGGATCTTCTCCACGTCGAAGGCCGGCGTGATTTTGGCGGCGGCGGTCATGCCGACACCCGGTTCAAAGCGTCGCTCACCGCGCCCCGCACGGATTCCCTGAGATCGGCGTTGGCGATATCCGTCAGCGCATCTTCCAGAAATGCATGGATCAAGAGATGCCGGGCCTCTTTCTCCGGAATGCCCCTGGCGCGCAGATAGAACAGCGAATCCGCATCCAGATCGCCCACCGCAGCGCCATGGGCGCATTTGACGTCGTCGGCGAAGATTTCCAGTTCCGGTTTCAAATCGGCCTCGGCACGGCCATCCAGCAGCAAGGCCTTGGCGGTCTGGCGGCTGTCGGATCCATTGGCGCCATGGGCGACCACGACCTTGCCTTGATAGACGGCCTGGGCCTTGCCGCTCACCACTTTCTTGAAAAGCTGCGTGCTCTGGGTGCGGCCCACCGCATGGGAAACCTGGGTCGTGACATCCGCATGTCGGTCCGACAGCACGCTCACGCCGGACAGATGCGCTTCCGCGCCTTCGCCATTTAGCGCGATTGCCAACTCGGTCCGGGACAGCTTGGCGCCGAAATTGGCAAAATGAGCGCGATAAACCGCATCGCGCGCCAGGGTCAGCGAGATTTCCTCCACCTGGACCGCGTCGGAGATCGGCGAAACGCGGACATGGTCCAGCCGGGCATTGGGCGCGAGCACGATTTCCAATCCGGCGTTGCGCGCTTCGCCGGCACCGAACTCTTCCGACAAGGTCAGGGCCGCGCCCTCTTCCAGCACCAGCAGGGCCCGCACATGCCCTTCTCCGGAAAAATTCAGCGACAGCACGTCCTCGATGATCTTTCCCTTGGGAATGCGCAGCGCGATCCCGCCCCGCGCCTTGGCCAGCGACACGGCGCTGACGGAATTGCCGCCGAGCTTGCCGTAATGCGCCTTCACCCAATCGGGCCGGTTCGGCTCGTCCAGATCAAAGACGTCCACTCCAGCCGGAACTTTACCGGCCGAAACGCGCGCAGAAGCGTCACCGAATCCGGCGTCCCCCAAAGCGCGCGCAAGGTCGGAATATTTCCATTCCTCGACCCGGCGTGTGGGAAGGGCAAGCGCCGCCGTCATGCCGCATCCTTCACGATCTGCTCATAGCCTTTTGCTTCCAGTTCCAAGGCCAGTTCCTTGCCGCCTTCGGCCACGATCCGGCCCTTGGCCAGGACATGGATGCGGTCGGGCACGATGTAATCCAGAAGACGCTGGTAATGGGTGATCACCAGCATGGCGCGATCGGGTGAACGCAGACTGTTGACGCCTTCCGCCACCAGACGCAGCGCGTCGATGTCCAGACCGGAATCGGTCTCGTCCAGGATCGCCAGTTTGGGTTCGAACAACGCCATCTGGAGGATTTCCAGCCGCTTCTTCTCGCCCCCGGAAAAACCCACATTCAAGGCGCGCTTCAGCATCTCTTCGGAGACATTCAACGCGGCGGCCTTCTTGCGCACCGTCTTGAGGACGCCGATGGCATCCATCTCGGCTTCGCCGCGGCTGCGGCGCTGGGCGTTGAGCGCACTTTTCAGGAACATCATGGTGGTGACGCCCGGTATTTCCACCGGATACTGCATGGCCAGGAACACACCCTTGGCGGCGCGCTCTTCCGGCGGCAGCGCGCCAAGATCCTCGCCATTATAGGAAATGCTGCCCTCGGTGATGTCATACCCGGCGCGCCCCGCCAACACATAGGAGAGCGTGGACTTGCCGGATCCATTCGGGCCCATGATGGCGTGCACCTGCCCGGCCTCGACCCTGAGGTTCAACCCTTTGAGGATTTCCTTGCCGTCCACCGCGACGTGAAGGTTCTTGATATCCAGCATGTTCAACCCACAGAGCCTTCCAGAGAAATACCGACCAGTTTTTGCGCTTCGACCGCGAACTCCATCGGCAATTGCTGCAGCACTTCCTTGCAGAAGCCGTTGACGATCAGCGCCACCGCTTCTTCCTGGCCGATGCCGCGCTGCAGGCAATAGAAGAGCTGGTCTTCGGCGATCTTGGAGGTGGTCGCTTCATGTTCGATGCGGGCCGAGGGATTGCGGCTTTCGATATAGGGCACGGTATGGGCGCCGCACGCCCCGCCGATCAAAAGGGAATCGCACTGGGTGAAGTTGCGGGCATTTTCCGCCTTGCCGTAAACGCTGACCAGGCCGCGATAGGTGTTCTGCGCCTTGCCCGCGCTGATGCCCTTGGAGATGATCCGCGAGCGCGTGTTCTTGCCCAGATGGATCATCTTTGTGCCGGTGTCGGCCTGCTGGTAATTGTTGGCGATGGCAATGGAATAGAATTCGCCCACGCTTTCGTCGCCGCGCAGGATGCAGCTGGGATATTTCCAGGTGATGGCGGAACCGGTTTCCACCTGGGTCCAGGAAATCTTGGAGCGGGCACCGCGGCAATCGCCGCGCTTGGTGACGAAATTGTAGATCCCGCCCAAGCCATTCTCGTCGCCCGGATACCAGTTCTGCACCGTGGAATATTTGATCTCGGCATTGTCCAGCGCCACCAGCTCCACCACCGCCGCATGCAGCTGGTTCTCGTCCCGCTTGGGCGCGGTGCAGCCTTCCAGATAGGAGACATAGGCGCCTTCATCGGCCACGATCAACGTGCGCTCGAACTGGCCGGTCTCGCTGGCATTGATGCGGAAATAGGTGGACAGCTCCATCGGGCAGCGCACGCCCTTTGGCACATAAACAAAAGTGCCGTCCGAAAAGACCGCCGAATTCAAGGTGGCGAAGAAATTGTCCGTCACCGGCACCACGGTGCCGAGATATTTCTTCACCAGGTCCGGATAGTCGCGGATCGCTTCGGAGATCGGACAGAAGATCACGCCCGCTTCGTTGAGTTTTTCCTTGAAAGTGGTGGCGACCGAAACCGAGTCGAACACCGCATCGACCGCCACGCCCGCCAGCGCCATCTGTTCGTGCAGCGGGATGCCGAGCTTCTTGTAGGTTTCCAGCAGCTTGGGATCGACTTCGTCCAATGACTGTTTCTTGGGCGTGTTCTTCGGCGCCGCGTAATAATAAGAATCCTGATAATCGATGGCGGGATAATGCACCCGCGCCCAGGTCGGCTCCTTCATCGACAGCCAGCGGCGGAATGCGCCGAGGCGCCACTCCAGCATCCAATCCGGCTCGCTCTTCTTGGCCGAAATATAACGCACCGTGTCTTCGGAGAGGCCCTTGGGCGCCCGCTCCATCTCGATATCGGTGACGAAGCCGTATTTGTACTTTTCGCCCAGTCCGGCGACGGTTTCCTTGGTTTCCAGTGCGGCGGACGACATGACAATCCTCACGCGGCGGCACGGGCGCGAACCCGTGCGGCCAGTTTTTCAAGCGACGCCACCACGGCGTCAGCGTCCCTAACGGTCGAATCCCAGCCAAAACTGACCCGGATGGAGGCGCCGGCCAGGTCATCGGCCACGCCCATCGCGGACAAGACATGCGATGGCGCGATCTTGCCCGACGAACAGGACGAACCGGAACTCACCATCACGCCATCGAGATCCAAAGCGATCACGATGTTCTGCGAAGTCAGGCCCGGCAGCGCGACATTGGACGTATTATCCAGGCGCGGCGCGCCCTCCCCGAAGACAATGGCATCGGGAAGCTTGGCTTTGAGCGTGCGCTCGAAATGATCGCGCACCGACGCGATGCGCGCGCGCTCGCCGGCGTCAGCCAGAATGGCGTCTACCGCCGCGCCGAACCCGGCGATCCCGGACAGGTTTTCCGTGCCCGCGCGCAAGCCCTTCTGCTGCCCGCCGCCCGTCATTTGCGGCGCCAGCGGCGCGTCTTCACCGACCACCAGCGCGCCCGCACCTTGAGGGCCGCCCAGCTTGTGCGCCGAAAGCGTCATGTAATCGCCAAGCCCGGCATCGAGATCGATCTTGCCCGCGGCGGTCACCGCATCGACCAGCAGCAACGCGCCCGCCTCGCGGCATAGGCGCGAAATCTCAGCGACGGGCTGGATCACGCCGGTTTCATTGTTGGCCGCCATCACGGCAACCAGGGCGCGGCCCTTGCCCTCGCGCAGCGCCACACGCAACGCTTCCAGATCCAGCACGCCATTTGCCGCCACCGGCAATCGCTCAAGCCGCACGCCGGCAACACGTTCCGCCAGCGCCTCAGCCGTCTTCAGCACCGAACTATGCTCGATGGCGCTGACGAACAGCCGGGTGATGCGGGCGGATTTGTCTGTCTCATTGCGATCGATGGCGCCTTCGACGGCGCCCCACAAAGCCAATGCGTTCGCTTCGGTGGCGCCGCTGGTGAAGATCACCTGATCCGGCTTGGCGCGCGCCAGCTGGGCGACCCGATCGCGCGCCTGTTCCACCACCGCCCGCGCGGCGCGGCCATAGGCATGCACCGAGGAGGGATTGCCGGCGATGGTGAGCGCGTGCGCCATCGCGTCCCGCGAAAGGGGCCGGAGCGGCGCAGTTGCATTGTGATCGCAATAGGGCATGGCAATCAGGCGGCTTCGAAATCCGCGGCTGCGTCCTCGCTTGTTTCCTCGGTCCCCTCGAAATCATTGCAGGGGCGCGAACGGCCCAACACGCGCCGCTCCACCACATCGGCCAGTGATACCGACGAGAGGAAAATATGGATCTGCTGCCCCAGTTCCTCCCAAAGGTCATGGGTGACGCAACGCGCACCCGTCTTGGTGCAGCCCTTGGAACCGTTGGGCTTGCAGCGGGTGGCCGCGATGGGCTCATCCACCGCCACGATAATGTCGGCGATGCGAAGCTCATTGGACGGCCGGGCCAGCCGGTAGCCGCCGCCGGGGCCGCGAACACTGGTCACCAGCCCGCCGCGGCGGAGCTTGGCGAACAGCTGCTCAAGATAAGACAAGGAGATATCCTGCCGCTCGGCGATATCGGCCAGCGCAACCGGCTTGGCCTGATTGTTGGCGTCGGAAGCATGGCCGGCCAGATCGGCCATCGCCATCACCGCATAGCGTCCCTTTGTGCTCAGCCGCATGACCGATCTCCTTCAAATGGCGGCGTTTTTTCTTAGGCAGTGGGGACGGCTTGGTGTAAGAAGCGCGGCCCGCCCTGGAAAAAAGCCTGGATTCCAGCAAAAGGGATATAGATTTCCTGACCATGCTGGTCAAGTATTCACCTTCACCGCGCCTGCATATCGCCAAGCAATTGAAAATAAACGGTTTTCAGATACATTTGTGGACCTAAAAACCGAGTTTTCCGCTATGCTAAAGCCGCAGAGCCGCCCGTCAGAGAAAAACCATGCCTGACATCATTCTTCCCGGTTCCGCCGGCCGCATTGAAGCCCGTTACCAGCGCCAGAAAGCGCCCGGCGCCCCCATGGCGCTGGTGCTGCACCCCCACCCCCAATTCGGGGGCACAATGAACAACCCCCTGGTCTATGACCTTTTCCACATGTTCCACGGGTTGGGCTGCACCACCGTGCGGTTCAATTTCCGGGGCGTGGGCCGCAGCCAGGGCACTTTCGACAATGGCTCGGGCGAATTGTCCGACGCCGCGGCCGTGCTGGACTGGATGAACACGCTTTATCCCAACCCGTCCAATGTCTGGGTCTGCGGCATTTCCTTCGGCGCCTGGATCGGCATGCAGCTTTTGATGCGCCGCCCCGAAATCACCGGCTTCGTCTCCATCGCGCCGCCGGCCAGCATGTATGATTTCGCCTTCCTGGCGCCCTGCCCCGCATCCGGGCTGATCGTGCACGGCACCAAGGACAATGTGGTGCCCGAAGCGGATGTGCAGAAGCTGGTCGACCGCCTCACCGCCCAGAAGGGCATCAAGATCACCTACAACAAGGTCGAAGGCGCCAACCATTTCTTCGACAAGCATGAAGCCGATGTCGTGGAGACGGTGAAGGAATATGTCTCCAACATGATGAGCAAGCCAAGAGAGGGCCGGTAGGACCTCTCGCCGCCGCCCGATTCATTCCGGCGACCCAATTCTCGAAAACTGGATGGCCCGGACAGGCCGGGCCATGACGGTTAAAGATACCGATGATATCGACCACCCGTCATCGGCTGCTTGACGCCCGTGGTCGTCGGCAGCGATAGCGGCAGCCCTTTCTTCGCGCGCATCGCCAGATAGGCGAAGCCTTCCGCTTCCATGGCGTCGCCATCCCAGCCTGCGTCCCTGGCCGTCAGGACGGGTGCGCTCACCCTGGCCTTCAGTTGATCCATCAAAAATGTGTTGTGCCGCCCGCCGCCGGAGACGATCCAGATCGCGGCCGGTTCCGGAAAATGCTCGCGGGCCCGCGCCAGGGACGCTGCGGTGAAGGCGGTCAAGGTCGCCGCGCCGTCTTCCGGCGACAATCCCTCCACCGCAGTGCTGCCGAAATCCAGCCGGTCCAGCGATTTGGGGGGCGGGCGATCAAAGAAGGGATTGTCCAGCATTTTCGCCAGAGCCACGTCATTCACTTTGCCGCTGCGGGCGAATGCACCATCCACATCGACCGGCTTGCCGCTGTGCCGGTGCATCCAGTCATCGATGGGCGCGTTGCCGGGGCCGGTGTCGAAAGCGATCACCGTGTCGCCGGATATATAAGTGACCTGCGCCACCCCACCGATATTGCTCAAGACCAGCGGCGTGGGCAATCCGGAGCGGCGAGCCAGCACCGCATGATAAAGCGGCATCAAGGGCGCGCCCTGGCCGCCCGCTTGAATATCGGCGGTACGGAAATCGTTGATCACATCGATGCCGGTTATCCGGGCCAGGGCGGCGCCATCGCCGATCTGCCAGGTCCAGTGCCGCTCCGGACGGTGCAGGATGGTCTGGCCGTGAAAGCCCAGCAACGCCACCTGATCGGCCGCCAGGCCCGCCTTTTTTAAAAGGGCCCTGACCGCTTCGGCATGGGCCTCGGTCAGGCGCTTTTCCGCATCGCGAATGGCGTAGGGTATCGGCGCCCCCTGCTCCACGCCCCGCGCTTCTTCCAGGGCCGCCCGCAACAAGGACCGCGTCTCGGCGTCATAGGGAATGGTCAGGCTGGCCAGCGGGCGGGCGACATCCTCCCCATCGGTCTCGATCAGGGCGGCATCGACGCCATCCAGCGACGTCCCGCTCATAAGACCAATGACTTTCGATATTTCCGGCATTCGTGCTATGGCCCGTTCTATAGAAACCCCCATCTGTCGCAGCTCGGGCCGGCCAGCCGGCACCTCGCTACGACATCTTCCCCCGCCGATAGCTTCGCTATGCGGGGGAAGAAAGCCAGAGCTTATAAAAAATGCCAGTCGCGCCGCAATTCCAGTCCGAATTCCTCCGCACCTTTGTGGCGCGGGGCGCCTTCTATGCCTGCTCCGAACCCGCCGCCGAACTGGATGCGCTGTTCCAGAAGGAGCGTGTCACCGCCTATATCGGCTTCGATTGCACCGCCAAGTCGATGCATATCGGCAATCTGGTGCAGCTGATGACGTTGCGGCGGCTGCAGCAGGCCGGTCATAAGCCGATCCTGCTGATGGGCGGCGGCACCACCAAGGCGGGCGATCCTTCGGGCAAGGACGAGACAAGGTTGATCCTGACGCCTGAGCAGATCAATGCCAACAAACAATCCATGCTGAGCGGCGTGAAGCATCTCTTGAAATTCGGGGATGGCCCGTCCGATGCGATCATGGTGGACAATGCCGAATGGCTGGACCGGCTGGAATACATTCCCTTCCTGCGTGAGGTGGGCCGGCATTTCTCCGTCAACCGCATGTTGACCATGGACAGCGTCAGGCTGCGCCTGGAACGCGAGCAGCCCCTGTCGTTCCTGGAATTCAATTATTCGATCATGCAGGCCTATGATTTTGTCGAGCTCAACAAACGTTACGGCTGCCGGCTGCAATCGGCGGGCTCGGACCAGTGGGGCAACATCATTTCGGGCATCGAGCTGGGGCGACGCATGGCAAGCCCGCAACTGTTCGGACTCACGACGCCTCTGATCACAACCGCCTCGGGTGCCAAGATGGGCAAGACGGCGGCCGGCGCGGTCTGGCTGAACCCGGACATGTTCAGCGTCTATGACTATTGGCAATTCTGGCGCAACACGGAAGACGGCGATGTTGGCCGCTTCCTTCGCTTATTCACCGACATGAAGCTGGACGAGATCACCCGGCTGGAAAAACTTCAGGGCGCGGAATTGAACGAAGCCAAGAAGGTGCTCGCCACCGAAGCCACCGCGGTCCTGCACGGGCGCGAAGCGGCGGAACAGGTTGCGGAGACCGCGCGCCGCGCGTTCGAAGAAGGCATATCGGCGGAAGGCCTGCCCACAATCATCGCGAAATTGCCGGACGGCATCCTCAATCTGGCGGTGGCCAGCGGCCTGGCGGCTTCCAACTCCGAGGCGCGAAAACTGATCGCCAACAACGGCCTCAAGCTGAATGACGCGGCCGTCAGCGATCCCAAACTGATCGTCGACACCGGCGCGCTCAATGGCGATGGTGTATTGAAGCTTTCCAGCGGCAAGAAGCGCCACGTTCTGGTGAAGCCCGCCTAGTTCGGTGCGGGACGCGGCTCGGCTTGGGTGCCGGGGGCGTTGGACGGCGCATTGGCGGCCGTCGGCATATGGCCTTCAAAGATCCTGCGTAAGATTCCCGGCGTCAGCACCGACAAAGGATTGACGTCGATCTTGGGCTGCTCGGCATTGCCGGTGGCCGAATAGGTGACGCCGAACACGCCCTCGCCTTTCTTCGAAACCAGCACATCGCCCAAAAGCGGAATATTGCCCAGCACCGAATTCAATCCATAGGCCGGCACCAGCGATCCTTTCAACGCGATCAGGCCCTTCGGCCGGTCGATATAGCCATCGGCCGTGGCACCCACCGCGCGCCCCCGCGCCCTGGCGTCATGCACGCTGATCACATTGTTCTTGGAGGAAAAGGGCACATTCATATTCTCGACCGATATGCCGTCGCCGCCCATCAGATCGCCGAAGCCGGTCAGCGATCCGGCGGAAAACAGCCGCGCCAGGAAGGGCTGGTTCACCACCTGGAAATCGTCGATGTCCAACACGCCCTGATAGTCCGGCGCCGCCAAACCGAGATCGGGATCGACGGCGCGGCCGGGAAGACTGGCCGACAGTTTGAGCTTTCCGCCTTTGATGCTCTGGAAATTGAACAATCCCTGAATCAACGCGCCCCCGTCCCCGGCTTCGATCGTCAATTTTCGGCCGGTCAGCGAGGTTTCGATATTTCCGCTGATCGCGCCTTTGCCGATCCCGCCGGACAGGGACAGAGCCGACGGCTTGTTGCCCACACCCGCCAGATCAAGATTGAACGGGGCGATCGAAACGCCGTCGCGCATCGCCAGCCGATCCAGCTTGGCATCGATATGGAACGGCCCCGTGGGCGTATCATCGCGGGGACGCTGGCTGCCCGAAGCGCTCCCATTGGTGTCATTCCGGCCGATCATCGAGCCGTCCAGGGAGCGGCCTCTGAGCACATAGTCGTCGCCCGCGGCCGACCGCGTCAGGGTGAAGGACAGATCGTTCAGCGCGCCCATCTTCACGGAAGCGAAGTTGAGCATCGACAGGGCCCCCGTACGATCGAATGTCGCCGTGCCGTTGGCGGTGACATTGGGGCCGGTCACCCGGATGATTTCATCCTTGATCACATCGCCGGGCAGGAAATTCACCGTCACGCGCCCGGCGGCGGCCAGTCCCGCCTGCTTGCCCAGATGCAGGATGGGAATGGCCAGCACCGAATTGGTAAGGTCAATGGCCACTTCGGCCGTGGTCAGCTGGCCTCGCCTGCCCTGCATGTCGGCATTGACCGGCACCGGGCCGGTCAGGATGTTCTGCAGCCCGACATTCAGGCTCTGCCGCGCGGCGTCGGTGATGGTGCCCTTGGCATTGATGCGGGTCGTGACGGACTGGGTGGTCTTGAAATCTTCCAGCCAGTCGATGGTCAGGCGTGCATCCGCCAGATTGACCTGACCGGTCTGATGCAGGCGCGAATTGTCGATGTCGAAATTGACCGCGCCATTGGTGAGCTTCAGCCGCCCCAATGTCACGCCAAAGTCATTCACTTGCGCCTTAACGGAAATTCCCACCGCATCCACCGCCAGGTCCTGCAGCATTGGCACGTCGAACGCCAAGTCCGTGCTTGCCGTGCCTTTTGTCTGTTTGGGATCAATGCCGAAGCGGGTGGGATAGCCCAGCGGCTGCATGTCGATCAGGGTCATGATTTCAGGCATCTGACCGTCCACATGCGCCGTGAACCGGCCCACCGTGCCGTGGACATGCAAGGCCGGGATCGACGCATGGCCGTTGCGGACGACGAGATTGCCCACTCGCCCGCCATCGAAATCAGCGGAAAAACTGTCACCCAGCATGGTGGCCGTGCCTGACACACCGGTCAGATGCGTCAGGCCTTTGACGTAACTTCCCTCTATGCCCTTCATCGCGAAAGTGAGCTTCATGGAATCGTCCGGCAGGACGTCCTGATCCAGCATGCCGACAGGGAAATCAGTTTCGAACTCCAGGGGGCCCAGGGATCCCGCAAAAATATTGGCGGCGATCCAATCGCGCGCACCTTCGGCGACGGGAAGCGGCCAGTAATGCAGCAACGTCTTGACCGGCAATGGCACCAGCTTGCCGGTCAGGGCCAGGCCGGGAGCCTCGTCCTCCTCGCCCAAGGTGATGGTGCCACCGACGGACAGAGCGAAGGCGGGCGCGGTCAGGCTGGCATGCTTGATGTCGAAGCTGCGCGACGCGACCTGATAGTCACCATTCAACTGCAGCGCTTGGAATCCCACCGGCTGGGCAAAGATGCCGGGCATGTCGAGCGCGATGCGGGTTGAAGTAATGGCGGCGCCGACGCTGGCGAGCTTGCCGCCATCATAGCGGAAATCCGCTCCGCCTTTCAGGCGCACAATGCCTTGCTTTGTGTCGATTGAGGCCTGATCGAGCGCCAGATGGTTCTTGTCGCCGTCGTAAATGCCATTCAGATGCATCTGGCGCACATGCAGCATGCCGCCCTTGAGGCCGGTCAAAGGCAGCTCGCCCGCCGCCGTCATATCGAAATCGGCGGCCATGATGCGCGCACCGGGCGCCACCGTGAAGCTGGTCGCCAGATTGACGGACAGGGCGATGTCCCTCAGCGGCTTGAACATGGTCGCATTCGCCGCCAGCGCGCGCGGATCAAGGCCGGTGATCAGCGCGCTGCCTTTCACCGGCCCCTTGCCGGGAGGCAGCGCGATATCGGCTTTGACATGCGCAGTCCGGCCGGAAATCGACACGTCAGTATCGGCGTGCAGAGCGATGGCATCGCCCTTGGCCGACATTACCAGGCTGGCGCGCGGCGCGATCATATTGAGGCCCGTGACTTCGTCGAACAAAGTGAGACGGGCGTTGCGGACGGCGAAACTCTGCAGGCTTGAGGTGGAGGATCCCTTGGCTTCGATCACGTCATTGATGCGTGCAAGGACATCGTTGCCATTCTTGTCGCCCGTGGCGCCCAGGCGAATGCCACCCTCCTTCATATGCACCAGGGAAAGCTGCACGCCTACCAGGGTGATGCGCTGCACCTTGATCTGACCGGAGAGAAACGGCCGGGCGGCAAGATCGATGTCGGCCTTTGGCGCTTCGGCGACGATATTGTTCTTGGTGTCGAAGATTTTCGCGCCCAGCACGACCAGATTGATCCGGCCGTCATCGCGGCTCCATTCGATCCCGGCCTGATCGTAAGTCAGGCTGATGCCGGGCAAGGCCTGCTGGATCGCCCCGGACAAGGTCCCGGCAAACGGCCCCAGCGACACCGGCCCCATCAGCAGGCGAATGCCCGCCCCCACCACGAAAAACACCATGGCGGCCGCCAGCCCGCCGACACAAACGGCGGCCCCACTGATGTGGTGGGCCTTGATGTAATTGGCAAAAGGCAGTCTCAAGCGGGCCGGTCCGGGCTGGAAAACGCGTACACTATCGCACCTGTTGGGCCTAAAAAGGGCAGACAACCCATTATCTTGTAAAGATATTTACGGGTTGCGCTCGGCTCTTTCCGCCTCTTAAGTTAAGTCCGACGGCTTTTTTAGGGCTGACGGCGGATGGCTTTGGCAGAGGGCGGCTTATCCGCCGGGGATCGCGCCCCCAACTTCAAGCTTGCGACCGATGAGGGCGAGGACGTTTCGCGCGCCGCCCTCAAGGGTAAGCCATATGTGCTCTATTTCTACCCCAAGGACGACACCGCCGGCTGCACCAGGGAGGCGGTGGATTTCTCGGCCGCTGCCGCCAAATTCGCCAAGCTGGGGATCGCCGTGATCGGGGTTTCCAAAGACAGCGTCGCCTCGCATGAGAAATTCCGCAAAAAACATAAATTGAAGATCACCCTCGCCTCGGATCCCGACATCAAGACAGCCCAGGACTGGGGCGTGTGGGTCGAAAAAAGCCTCTATGGCCGCAAATATATGGGCATGGAACGGGCGAGTTTCCTGGTCGACGCCAAAGGCGTGATTGCCCAGGCCTGGCACAAGGTGAAGGTTCCCGGGCATGTGGAGGCCGTGCTTGCCGCGGCGCGCGCGCTATGACATCCGGCAAGCGTTTCGGTCCCAAGCTGACCTCGCGCTCTTTTTTCTGGCAGCGCCGGGGAAAAAAGCGGGAAGGCACGCCGGTGCCCAAGGAAAATTCCGCTCATGGCAATCCGGCGATGGCGGCGACCTTGATGGAACGCGCCTGGATCTGGATTCACGAAACTTTTCCGGAGCGCCAGATCTATATCCGCAGCGACGGCCGGGTGCAGTTCTTCACCTTCGGACCCTCGCTTCAGGCCACTTTGGCAGGACTGACCCTGATCTTTCTGGGCTGGGTGGCTTTCGCCACCGTCAATGTGATCTTCAAGGACCGCATCATCACCGCCAAGGATCATCGTTTCCAGGAAATGCAGGCGGCCTATGAGAACCGGCTTGCCGATCTGCAGATTTCCTATGACGAGCTGAACGGCGCCCTGGTCGGAGCGGAGGACAAATTCAAGGCCACCGCCGACGAGCTGCAAATCAAACAGAACACCATCGCCAACTTCCTCAATCGCAAGGCACAGATCGAAGCCTCTATTGGCAATAACAGCCTGTCGCCTTCCATGTCGAATATTCCTGTCTTCACCGGACCCGCCGACGATGCGCCCGCCAGCGATAGCCTGGAGGTGGGCGCTCCGCTCCAAGGCGGCATCGATACCGACGGCGGCAGCACGCTTTCGGTCCTTCCCGGCCCTGCGGCGCCGCAGCCGCGCACCGCAAAGCCGGCTCGCGCGAGCCTGCTGGGCGACGGCTTCGCGAAATTGCGCAAGATGGCGGCCGCGCTTTTCACCGGCGCGCCCCGCGACGCGGCGCCACTTTCGGCGGTCTATGCCCAGCACCCGGGCCTGCGCGCGCTGGCCGCCCAGACGGCGCGCATGGCCGGAATGGGAAAATCCGAAAGCCAGCTGATGGACAAGACCCATCAGATCCTGTCGGGCGACATGGTGGCGTTGCGCGAGATCGTCCGCCGCACCGGCATCAATCCCGATCAGCTCGAGCATAAGATCGCCGACAGCGAAGGCGTGGGCGGCCCCGAAATCCCGCTGGATCGCGTCCAGGTCAATGGCATCAAGGATCCGGTCTTCAACGCCACCTATCTGCGCGCCAGCGCCATAATGGGACAGTTGAGCGATCTGTCGTTCGAAATGAGTCACATTCCGCTGGCGGTCCCGGTCACCGGCAACGGAGTGGAGCCGACCAGCGGCTTCGGCGCCAGGGTCGATCCCTTCACCCGCCGCTACGCGTTCCACTCCGGGATCGATTTCGCGGGCCCCTGGGGCGCGCAGGTCCGGGCCACCGCGCCGGGGACCGTGACCTTTGTCGGCACTCGTGGCGGCTATGGCAACATGATCGAAATCGATCACGGAATGGGCATCCATACACGATATGGTCACCTTTCCGCGATCACAGTACGCGCCGGAATGAAGGTCGAGAAAGACACGGCGATCGGGCGATTGGGTTCCACGGGCCGCAGCACCGGACCCCATGTCCATTACGAGGTCTGGTACGACGACAAGGTTCGCAATCCTGTCAATTTCATAGAGGCCGGACGGCATGTTCTCTAGCAAAGGCAAAAGCGACGCGGGGATGCCGCTGGATATCGGTCCGGCCCCGGTTCCGCCCAAGCGTGGCGCGGGACGCACCGGTTCGGTGCCCTCGATCGTCAGCGCCGATCTCACCGTGACAGGCACGCTCAATACCAGCGGCGACATGCAGATCGACGGCATCCTGGAGGGCGATGTTCGCAGCTCAGGCCTGGTGATCGGCGAGCGCGCCGAAGTGCATGGCCAGATCTGGGCCGAGGATGTCACCATCCGTGGCCGCGTGATCGGGCGCATCCATGCCCGCAAGGCGCTTTTGTGCGCCACCAGTCATGTCGAAGGCGATATCGTGGCGGAGGCCTTTGCCGTCGAAGCGGGCGCCTTCTTCGAGGGCAATTGCAAACACTCCGACAATCCGCTGGGGGACCGTGAAACCCAGCAGACGGTCCTGCATCCGGTGCAGCCGGGTCAGGCCGGGCGGGGTGTCCTTACGCCCCTGCAGACCACGGGCACCTGACGCTATTCCAGATCTTCGATCTTTTCCTTGGGCTTGCCGCCAACTTCCTGGGCCAGCGCCGCGGCCATGAAGGGATCCAGATCGCCGTCCAGAACATCCTGAGGCGTGCGGCTTTCCACGCCGGTGCGCAGATCCTTCACCAGCTGATAGGGCTGCAGCACATAAGAGCGGATTTGGTGGCCCCAACCGATATCGGATTTCTCGCCCACAAAGGCGCCGGTTTCGGCCTTCTTCTTTTCCAGTTCAATCTCATAGAGCCGCGACTTCAACATGTCCCAGCAGATCGCCCGGTTCTGGTGCTGGCTGCGCTCCGACTGGCTCGCCACCGCGATCCCGGTGGGAATATGGGTGATGCGCACGGCACTTTCGGTCTTGTTGACATGCTGGCCGCCCGCGCCGCTGGCGCGATAGACATCGATCCGCACGTCTTTTTCCGGAATGTCGATCTCGATCGACTGGTCGATCACCGGATAGACGGTGACGGACGAGAACGACGTGTGGCGGCGGGCGTTGGAATCGAACGGTGAAATGCGCACCAGCCGGTGCACGCCCGCTTCGGTTTTCAGCCAGCCATAGGCATTCTCGCCCTTGACCAAAAGGGTGGCCGATTTCAGGCCCGCGCCCTCGCCTTCGCTTTCCTCGATCAGCTGCAGCTTGTAGCCGTGCCCTTCGGCCCAGCGCATATACATGCGGAACAGCATCGAAGCCCAATCCTGGCTTTCGGTACCGCCCGCGCCTGCGTGAATTTCCAGATATGTGTCGTTGCCATCGGCTTCGCCGGACAGCATCGATTGCAGTCTCAGCTGTTCGGCGCGCTTTTGCAGCGTGACGACCGCGCCTTCGGCGTCGGCGACCATCGCCGCATCACCTTCGGCCTCCGCCATTTCGATCAGGCCGGTGGCATCGGCCAGTTCATTCTCCACCTGACGGACTGCCGACAATGCGGTGTCAAGCTTCTGCCGTTCGCGCATCAGCTTCTGCGCGGTGGCCGGATCATTCCACAGGCTGGGGTCTTCGGCGCGGGCGTTCAGTTCGTCCAGGCGGCGCAGGGACTTGTCCCAGTCAAAGATGCCTCCTCAGCAGGGCGATGGCCTGCTGGATGTCTTCGATGCTGCGTTCGGTTTCTGGGCGCATTAGCGGGATATAGGGCGCACCGGTTCAGGCGTAAAGGCCTAAATCAGTGCCCAGGCGCCTTGCTGTTGGGCAGAGGCCCGATGGAAAAGAGATCCCGCTGACCCAATTCGGCCGACCGCATCCGTTCCAGTTCGGCGGAATAGCGTTTCAACGCATAAGCCTCGGTCATGTAGCCGACCACTGTCCGCTGGGTGCTGGAGAGAAGCACTGGCAGGGTTTCGATCTGCAGCGTGTCGAATCGCGTCAGCGCGCTGCGGATATTCTCCGACGGCAGCAGGAACTGATCCGCCCCTTCCGCCAGATCGCCCGCCACCGCCCCATCCAGGGCATCGTCGATCTCCGCATCATGCAGGTCGGCGGTATCGATGCTGCCGATATAGCGACCCGAACCGTCCACCACATAAAGCCGCTTTGCGCCTCCCACCGGATAGGCGGCCCGAAGCGCCCGAAGGCCGAGATTTTCCGGTACGGTCTTGGCGTCGTTGCGCATCAACCGGCCAACACTCATATCGCGGATCCATCCCACGTCATGTGCGCCGCGGATGGAGAGTCCCCGCAAGTGAAACCGCCAAGTGGCGAAGGAATAGCCGAACAGGATACGCACGATGGTCGATGCCACGGTGACCGCGATCACCACCGCGATGGTCACCTGGAAATCGCCCGTCGCTTCCAACACCAGAAAGACCATGGTGAGCGGCGCGCCGATCACGGCGGCGGCCACTGCGCCCATGCCCGCCAGCATGAAGACATTGTGCTCGGCTTCCAGGCCGGGCGAGAAATAGGCGGCGCCTTGCGCGAACACCGCACCGAACAGCGTGCCCAGAAATAGCGCCGAACTGAACAAGCCGCCGCGAAAGCCCGATCCCACGGAAATGGCGGACGCCACCAACTTCAAGGCCAGAAGCGCCGCCAGGGCCCAGAAGGTCCAGCGGGTGTCGAAGTGAAACTGAACCGCGCCATGACCGCTGCCCAGAACTTGAGGCGCGATCAACGCCAGCGCCGACAATAAAGCGCCGCCCAAGGCGGGCCGCAGCCAATCCGGCAATCCCGACGCGCGCAGGCTGCGCTCGGTCCAGGTGACCGCCTGCATCGCCGCCACCGCAACGGCGGCCGCGCCCACACCCAGCACCGCGAACAGGAAATAGTTGGCCGACGTGACGTTGAAATTTCCTGTCACGTCGAACAGTGCCTTCATGTGAGACATGGCGCGCTGTGTGAGCGCGGCGCAGACGCTCGCCACCACCACCGGCGCCAGCGCCTTGGTGGTGTAGCTGCCCAGGATCAGTTCATAGCCATAAAAGGCGCCGGCCAAGGGCGCGTTGAAGGCGGCCGCAATGGCTGCGCCCGCACCGGCGGTGACGAAAACGCGTAAATCGGCCCGGCGCAGCCGGAACCAGCGCCCCAGCCAGGAATAAAGCCCGGCGCCCAGCTGGCTGTAGCCCGCTTCCATGCCCAGAGAGGCGCCCGCGCCGTTGGAAATCACGCTGGTGAATGTCAGCCAAAGCGAATCTCGCAGACTCATGCGGCCGCCATGCAGAGCATTGGCCTCGATCGGGTCCACGATTTCGTTCAGACGCTTGGCCCGGACCGCCCTCGCCGCCAAACCCAAAACCAGCCCACCCAGCAGCGGCACGAACAACAACCGCGCGCGCGAGACGCCGACGCCTTCGCTGAGATAGTGATCGGCAGGAATGCCGAAATCGAAAACGTGAAGCCAGGCCACGCCTTCGCGCAAAAGATCCACCACAACCCCGATGAAGCAGCCCATCGCGGCGCAAAGCAGAATTTGTCCCAGCTCGGCGTCACGCAAATCGCGCTGAACGGCCGTCAGGATCGCGCGGGCACGGCGAAGCCATTTTTCCAGGCTTACGGGCTCCGCGATGGAAGCCATGTCGTACCGCCGGCTTTCCCGATCCCCCGGATCAATATAATCCTCCGGTACCCTCGCCGATATCGCCAGCCGTACCGCGTGAAGGCGCCGTCTGGCCGGGCGTGCCGCTGACCGGCGCGCCGACATCTCCCGCCGTGACGGTCGCCAAGGACGCCGCGTTGGCTTCGCCCGGCGCGGTACCGGCCTTGAAGGCTTCAACGATGGCACCCGGCGTGCCCGGCTCGTCCAGATTGCCGCTCTTCCAGTCGATGGGGATTTCCTCGATGCCGGGGGCGACGCGGAAGGGCGTGGGCGGCGCATCGGCCAGCGCGCCCTTCATGAAATCGCGGAAGATCGGCGCGGCCGCGGTGGCGCCCTGTTCATGCCCGCCCAAAGTGCGCGGATTGTCGAAGCCCACGAAAACGCCGGCCGCCAGATCGGGCGAAAAGCCGATGAACCAGGTGTCGCGCGCTTCGGACGACGTGCCGGTCTTGCCCGCCAAAGGCTTGCCCACCGCACGCACCGACACGCCGGTACCGCGCTGGACCACGCCTTCCAGCATGGAAACGATCTGATAGGCGGTGCGCGGATCGATCACCTGCTCGCGCGTGTCGGCCAAGAGCGGCTCCTGCTGGCCGGTCCAATTGTCGGTGCCGCAGCCTTCACATTCGCGCCCGTCATGACGCCAGATGGTCTTGCCGTTGCGGTCCTGGATGCGGTCGATCAGTGAGGCTTGAATCTTCTTGCCGCCATTGACGAATTCCGAATAGCCGGTGACCAGCCTGAGCAAGGTCGTTTCATAGGCGCCCAGTGAATTGGCCAGAAGCGGCGGCAGCTTGTCGTACACGCCGAAACGGATGGGATAGGGTACAACCTTGTCCATGCCCAACGTATAGGCCAGCCGCACCGTCATCACGTTGCGAGACAGTTCAAGGCCCCGCCGCAAGGTGGTGTCGCCCAGGAAGTCATGCTCGAAATTGTCCGGCTGCCACAGGCCCTGGCCCGGCCCCATGTCCATCACGAAAGGCGCGTCGAGCACTTTGGAGACCGGCGTATAGCCATTGTCCAGCGCCGCGGCATAGACGAAAGGCTTGAAGGAAGAACCCGGCTGGCGCATCGCCTGCATCGCACGGTCGAATTGCGAAGAGGCATAAGAGAATCCACCGGACAATGCCAACACGCGGCCGGTATGCGGATCCATCGCCACGATGGCGCCGTTGATTTCCGGGATCTGGCGCAAACCGAACTCGCCGGGCTTGCCTTCCGGCTCGACATACAGCGCGTCACCCGGCTTGGCGACATCCTGAGGCTTCTGCGGCGCGGCGCCGACATTGGCATTCTTCAGCTCGCGCCGGGCCCATTTGTAATTCTCGTAAGGAATGGTGCCGGTGGTGCCGTCGGCGAAGCCGATCCTGATCGCTTTCTGATCGAAGCCCAGCGCAACGGAAAGCTTCCAGGTCTCGACACCGGACTGGTTGGGCAACTTCTTCAATTGGGCACGCCAGTCGCCATTGATATCGACATGGGTCTTGGCGCCGCGCCAGCCGTGACGCCGGTCATAGCGTACCAGGCCGGAGCGAAGCGCGCCGACGGCATAATTCTGCAGCCTGGTATCGAGCGAAGCCCGCACTTGCAGGCCGCCATCGTAAAGCGCCTTTTCGCCATATTTGGCGTAAAGCTGGCGGCGTACTTCTTCCACATAATAGTCCACGTCCGCGGCCTGGCTGCCCAAGGCGCGCATCTGCGCCACCAAGGGCTCGGCCTTGGCGGCAGCGGCCTGTTCCTTGGTGATGTAGTTATTCTCGGCCATCTGGCCGATCACCCAATTGCGACGGTCCACCGCCGCGGCGTGATTGAAGCGCGGATCGTAATTGGCGGGTCCCTTGGGCAAGGCGGCCAGGAACGCCACTTCGGCGATGTCCAGATCGTCGAGTGATTTGCCGAAATAATTCAGCGCCGCGGCGCCCACGCCATAACTGTGCTCGCCCAGATAGATTTCGTTGAGATAGAGCTCCAGGACCTTGGATTTGGGATAGGTCGCGTCGATGCGGATGGCCAGGATCGCTTCGCGGATCTTGCGGCTGAACTTCACGTCCGAATTGAGCAGGAAGTTGCGCGCCACCTGCTGGGTGATGGTGGAAGCGCCTTGGGGCCGCCTGCCCTCCAACACCAGGCCGACATCCTTCAGCGCGGCGCGCAGGATGCCGGATGGATCGATACCGGGATGGCTGTAGAAATTGCGGTCCTCGGCGCTGGTGAAAGCCTCGGCAACCAGCTTGGGAATGAATGCCGCCGGCACGAAAATGCGGGACTCGCGGGCGTATTCGCCCAGGACCGTGCCATTGCCGGCATACACGCGGGTGGTGACGGGCGGGCTGTAATTCTTCAGCGCTTCGACACTGGGGAGATCCCGGGTGACGTTATAAATATAGACGCCGGCCGCCAGCACGCCCAATACGGCAAGCGCTGCAACGCCAAGACCGGCATAGACAAGAAGACGGCGAACCATTGAGCCTCTGGGGCCTCGTTGATCGGGGCTCACTTATAGTACCCTTTTCGGGTTGAAAAGAGGCGCATATTCCGTCCAATTTTTCATGAAATCCGGCACTTACGGAGAAGTTCCCGTTGAACTGACGCCGAAATGGCGATCCACGGCGTTGGCGATGGTGCGCGCCACCCGCTCGCGCCAGGCATCGGTGTTCATCTGCGCCGCGTCCGAACGATTGGACAGATAACCCAATTCGATCAAAACCGACGGCACATCGGGCGCCACCAGCACGGCCAGGCTCGCGGCGCGGTGGGGACTGCGGGCCAGAATGTCGGTGACCCCATGCAGATGACTAAGCGCGGTCTCGGCAAAGCGCGAAGAACGGTTCATGGTGTCGCGCTGCGCCAGATCGATCAGGATCGGCGCCACCGGACTGTTGGCATTGGACAGATCAACGCCCGCGATGATGTCCGACTGATTTTCGCGTTTTGCCAAGGCCGCGGCTTCGCGGTCGGAGCGGCCATCATTCAGCGTATAGATCGACAAGCCGTTCACATCCGAATCCGGATTGGAATCGGCATGTAACGAGATCATCAGGTCGGCCTTGAGCTTGCGCGCGATCGCCACCCGTTCCGGCAAGGGAACGAAAGCATCGCTGTCGCGCGTCAGGTGCACCACATAATCCCGGGCTCGAAGCGCCTTGGCCAGCTTGATCCCTTCAGCCAGCACCAGATCCTTTTCCAACAGATCGTTGACCCCGTTGGTACCGGAATCCAGCCCCCCATGCCCCGGGTCGATCACAATCACCTTGCGCCCCGACGGCCGCGGAGCCTCGGCGATCATGGCTCTCAGCCGCTCGGCATCGGTTTCCCGCGCCTTAAGATCGGCGGGCCACCCCGCGTCGGTGTTGAATTTGGCGCGCTGGGTGGGGAAGAGATCGATCACCACCCGATAGCCGAAACCGTTTGCGGGCGGGATCACCAGAGGATCGGACACCGTCACCGGCCGGCTGAGATCGATCACCATGCGCGAATAGCCCTTGCGGAACACGCCATAGCGATAGGATTTCACGGAGCCCAGGCCCGACGGGCGCGGCGGCGCGCTGAGACGCCAGGATACTTCGGGCATGTCCACCACCACCCGGTCGGGATTGGAAAGAGTGAAGGTGCGCAAATTCACCGGATCGCTGAGTTCGATCACAAAGCGGGTGCGGTCATCATGTTCGCCGATGCGGGCACTGAGGACGACGGGAGGGGTGCCGTTCGAATTGCCGCCGGGTGACGGCCCCGCCCCTTTGGACGGCGGCGCCTTGGCGGGGGCCACCGGCAGATGGGTGGCGGACGGTGGCGCGCCTGGCGCGGTCTGGTCCTGGCGCAAAACCCGGGCAATCGGATCGTCCGCCGGCTGCGCTGCCGCCGCCAGGCTCAATCCTGCCAAAGTGACCGCTATGGCCATGATTCGAAACAATTTTCAGCCTCTGCCGGGTGAGGAACCCTAAAATCACCCGAAAATCTTTACGTTTCGTTAGCCGCAAGGCCCCAGGCTGGTCCCGTACAAGCCCTTGCCGGGAGGCACCCCGCCCCCTACAAGTGATTCCCATGCTGCTCTGCCCCGGCGATGGCCGGAAGATGCAGTGGTCCGGATGCCCCGCCGTCTCCCCAGATACCTTTCCTGAGACGGTGCAGGAAGCCCTCCATTGCAGATAGCAGCGCCTCTCCGCCTCCGGGCGGCCCGAATTTAAGTGTTATTCATGACCGGCATTTTGCGACCCAACCCGATCTGCTCCGCGGCCCTGCCGCTGGGTTCCGGCGGCCGCTTGCCCCCAACAATATGGTCCGCCGCCCCGGCATTCGCGTTGTCACGCGATCGGCAAGCGCGCGCGGGCCTCGGAGACATCCATGTCCAAACGCATGCTCATAGACGCCAACCACCCGGAAGAAACCCGCGTGGTGGTTCTCGACGGATCCAAGGTCGAGGAATTTGATTTCGAGGCCGCCAGCAAGCGGCCTCTCAAGGGAAATATCTATCTCGCCAAGGTGACGCGCGTGGAGCCCTCGCTCCAGGCCGCGTTCGTGGAGTATGGCGGCAACCGCCAAGGCTTCCTCGCCTTCTCGGAAATCCATCCCGATTACTACCAGATCCCGGTCGCCGACCGGCAGGCGCTCTTGGCCGAACAGGAAGCCGAAGCCCGCCGCCGCCAGGAAGACGATATCGAAAGCTTCGAAATGGGCACCAAGCCCGAAAGCGAAGACGAGGAGGAAGACGACACCGCCGAAGAAGCGGCCGAGGATAGCGACGAGACCCTGGTTCCGCTCGATGCCGCCAGCATCGAGTTGCCCCGCGAGAGCGAACCGGAAGCCGAAGCCGCCTCGCCTGAGCCCGCGAACGATGCGGGCCATGGCGACGATGACGATCATGCCGATGTGTTCGTCAATCACGGCGGCGCGGCGATCGAGCATGACACCGACGAGGATGAGGACGAGGTTCCCACCAAATCCGAAGCCGCCCATGCCGCGCAGGCCGATTACGGCCACGATCCGCAGATCGTCGAAGCTGAAGCCGCCGAAGAGAATGAAGGCGAGATCGAGCCGGTCTCGGCTGGCGAAGCGGCTCCCGATAGCGATGCCGCATCCGCCGAAGCCGTGGACGAGAATGAAGACGCCATCGCGCCGGCGGACGGCGAGACGGCCGAGGCCCAGTCCGACGAAAGCCAGACTGGCGAAGGCCAAAATGGTGAAGGCGGCGAGAAGAAGCTGCAGATGCAGCGCCCGCCCCAGAAATGGATGCGCCGCCGCCATTACAAGATTCAGGAAGTCATCAAGCGTCGCCAGATCATCTTGGTGCAGGTGGTCAAGGAAGAGCGTGGCAACAAGGGCGCCGCGCTGACCACCTATCTGTCACTGGCGGGCCGCTATTGCGTCTTGATGCCCAACACGCCGCGCGGCGGCGGCATTTCCCGCAAGATCACCAATGCCGCCGACCGCAAGCGGCTGAAGTCCGCGGCCCAAGGCCTGGAACTGCCCGAAGGCATGGGGCTGATCATCCGTACCGCGGGCGAGAACCGCACCAAGCTGGAGATCCGCCGCGACTATGAATATCTGATGCGGCTGTGGGACACGATCCGGGAAAAGACCCTCTCTTCCAACGCGCCGGCCTGCGTCTATGAGGAAGGCGATCTGATCAAGCGCGTGATCCGCGACCTCTTCACCAAGGATGTGAAGGATGTGGTGGTGGAAGGCGAAGCGGGTTTCCGCAACGCCAAGGACTTCATGCGCATGCTGATGCCGGCCCAGGCCCGCAATGTGCATCAATACAAGGACACGGTGCCGCTGTTCCAGCGCATGCATATCGAGCAGCAGCTCGATGCCATGTTCTCGTCCACCGTCACCCTCAAATCGGGCGGCTATATCGTCATCAACCAGACCGAAGCCTTGGTTTCGATCGACGTCAATTCCGGCCGCGCCACCCGCGAGCATTCCATCGAAGAGACCGCTCGCAAGACCAATCTGGAAGCCGCCGACGAAGTGGGCCGCCAGCTTCGCCTGCGCGACCTGGCCGGCCTGATCGTGATCGACTTCATCGACATGGAAGAAAGCCGCAACGATCGCGAAGTCGAAAAGCGGCTGCGCGACGCGGTGAAGAACGACCGCGCCCGGGTCCAGATCGGCAAGATCAGCCAGTTCGGCCTGATGGAGATGTCGCGCCAGCGCCTGCGCGCGGGCGTGGTCGCCTCCTCCACCGTGATCTGCCCTCATTGCGGCGGCGCCGGCATCGTCCGCTCCGTCGAATCCACCGCATTGCGCGTGCTGCGCGCCCTGGAAGAGGAAGGCGAGAAGAACCGCGCCAGCGCCGTGACGGTGAAGGTCGCCAACGATGTGGCGATCTATACTCTGAACCAGAAGCGCCGCGAACTTGCCCGCATCGAAGCCGAATATGGCATGGAAGTTTCCTTCGAGCCCAAGGAAGGCTTGATGGCCGGCCATTTCGAACTCGACCGCATCCGCACCCGCGATCCCGAAGACCGGCCGCGCAGCCATGCCGTGTCCATCGAGGCCGGCTTTGTGCCCTCCGACGAGCCGGAAGACGATGTGGTCGAGGCAGAGGAAGAAGAAGAGATCGAGGAAGCCGAGGACGTGGCCGCCACGTCCGACGAGGAAACACGTCAGGCGCCGCAACAGCAGCGCGAAAGCGATGGCAAGCGCCGCCGCCGCCGGCGGGGCGGACGGGGCCGCAATCGCGATCGCGGCCCGCGCCCCGAAGGCGCCGATTCACCGGCAGCCGAGGCCGGCGGCGTCGCAGCCGAAGCGGGCGAGGCCGATCAGGGTGCCGCGGATGACGAGCGCGGTCATGACGACAATGGCCAAGCGACCGGAAACGATGCGCAAGGCCAGAATGGCGAAAGCGGCGGCCGCCGTCGCCGCCGCCGCCGCGGCCGTCGTGGCG
>CALMGU010000100.1 GCA_937865685.1 uncultured Alphaproteobacteria bacterium
AAGGAGCGGCCCCGCCGCGCCGACGAACGCGAGGTGCCGCGCGTGCGACACGTCGGCCGGCAGCTTGCGGAGCTGCACCACCGCGCCGCGCTGCGCGAAGTCGAAGCGCGGCGAGAGATCGTCGAAGCGCCGATCCGATCGCCACCCCACGTAGCCGCGCTTGTAGATGATCACCGTGAAGCGCTCGAGCCGCCCGGAGACGCCCGCGCCCACGCCGGAGAGCGCGGCGATGCGATAGCGCCCGTCGGCGTTGGTCTCCACCAGCGACCAGCGCGTGCCCGCCGGCCCGACGAGCCCGCGCCCGCCTTCGAAGGCCCAGCTCCCGAGCACCGCCGCTCCCTCCACGGGCTTGCCGCTCTCGGCGTCGAGCACCCGGCCCTCGAAGGGACCTTGCAGATCACCGTGCACCACGGTGTCGGGGCGCGCGGGGAAGGGCGCCTCGCGCGCGGGTCCGGCGCACGCGACGCACACGGCGCCGACGAGCAGAGGGGCGAGCGCCGGCTTGATTGCGCGCGCAACTGTTGATAATTTCCGTCGGCAGGTCGTCAAAGGGCCTCTCTTTTACTTAGTCCCCCGAAGGTTGTAAACCGTTGTCCGAGCGAGGCGTCCCCCTCATGCCCACCTGTCCCCGCTGTGGCAAGGTCAACATCAAGGACGCGCAGTTCTGCCAGGAGTGCGGCTACCGGCTCGCCCCGGCGCCTGCTGCGGCCCCGGCCGATGCAGCCAAGCCCGCCGCGCCCGCGGAAGCGCCCAAGAAATAAGAGCGCACGCTGGCCAAGCCCAAGGTCCTTTTCATGTTGCCGCCGGGCTGGGACGCCCTGGGCAAGGACAGCTTTGCGTCCGACGAGTTCGAAGCGGTACTGGACGGACGTGAAGATTATAAGCCGGAAGAGATCACCTATTTCTCCGGCTTCCGTCCGCCGCCCGGATTCCTCAAAACGCTTCCCAATCTGAAAGCGATGTTCTCGCTGGGCGCGGGCGTGGACGGGTTCCTGCGCGATCCCGAACTGCCGCGCCTGCCCCTGACGCGTTTCGTCGATCCCACCTTGATGCATGAAATGGCGCAGTATGTGGTGATGCATGTCCTGATCGCCCATCGCGGCCAGCGTTTCTTCGACGCGGCGCAGAAAGAAAGCGCCTGGCGCCAACGCATGCTGGCGCGGCCCTCGCGCGACACCCGCATCGGCATATTGGGCTTGGGCGATATCGGCGGCACCATCGCCACCAGCCTGTTGCCGTTCGATTTCCAGCTCACCGGCTGGAGCCGCTCGCGGAAAAACATTCCCGGCGTGAAAAGCTTTGCGGGCGAAAGCGAGCTGCCGCAGTTCCTGGCCGGGTGCGATTATCTGGTCTGCGTCTTGCCGCTGACCGACGAGACGCGGGGTATCATCGATGCCAAGCTCCTGGCCCAGCTTCCCCAAGGCGCCTGGGTGATCAATGTGGCGCGCGGCGCCCATCTGATCGAAGAGGATCTGATCGCGGCGCTGGATTCAGGTCATCTGGCGGGCGCAGTGCTGGACGTGTTTCAGGCCGAGCCTTTGCCGGACGAAAGCCCTATCTGGCGGCATCCCAAAATCACCGCCACGCCCCATATCGCCGGCATCACCGATGCTCAGGCGGCGTTCGCCTATGTCGCCGATTGCGTGATCCGGTGCGAAAGCGGGCAACCGCTCGAAAACGTCGTTGATCTGACAAAAGGCTATTGAAGCCTTTTGACCGTCGTCACCGGGCTGCCTATGCGCTCGACCGCGTTTGACAATGGCTCGCTCACCACCTGCATGTGAAAAGCATTGGCGTGCAGCAGCATCTCGCCGTCGCGCATCACGCCCACATGACCTTTCCAGAACACCAGATCGCCCCGCTTCAACTTGGCACCCAGCACGGTCTCGCCCAGCGACTGTTCCATCATGTCGGTGTCGCGGGGGGCGGAAATTCCAGCGGTCGCGAGAGCGGTCTGAATCAATCCGGAGCAGTCCAGTCCCTGAAACGTCTTGCCGCCCCACACATAGGGCGCGCCCAGAAACTGTTCCGCCACCGCCACGAAATCCGGCGCCACCTGGCTGAGCGGCGACAAGGCGCGGCTGCTGACAAAGCCGCCTTCGACCGTCACAAAGTCGCCGTCCAGGGATTGGCAATGCAACAGCGCATTCATGGGCAACAGATCGCGCAGCGGCGATTTCACGTCGGGCGCGGACAAGAGCGGTGTCAACGGCAGAATCACCCGCGCCTCGGCCGTCGTGACCGGGCCAAGTCCGGCTTCGCGCACATACCCGACATAGGAATCGGCCTTGGCCTGCACCCAGGCCCAGCCATTCTTGCGCTCATAGACCGTGACGGCTTCGCCGCGCAGCAATTCGCTGTCCTGGGCCGCGCCATCGGATGGCGCGGCGCGCAGCGCGATGCGCCCCCAAATGACGGAGCAAGGAGCGCCATCGGCAAACGCGGCGGCCTCGACCTGGCCTTTCAAATGCGAAGCCGCCAGATCGGGACGCGCCGGGGTGAGCCGCTTATCGGCCATAGCGTTCCTTCAAGAGTCCATAAAGCGCCCGCGCCGCATTGGCTTCCCCGCCCAGGCGGCGGCCCGGCTTTGGCCGGTCCACCCAGCCGGGAATGTCCAGATGCAGCCAGCTTTTCGACTTTTCCACGAAGCGGTTGAGGAACAGGGCTGCGGTGATCGCGCCCGCCAGATTGTAACTGGGGCTGTTGGTGAGATCGGCGACCGCTCCCGCGATCACCGGCTCATAGCCGCGCCACAAAGGCAGCCGCCAGACGGGATCGCTGGCGTCCGTCGCGTGGCGCGCGAGGTCGGCGGCAAGTTTTTCGTCATCGGTGAAGAAAGGCGGCAGCTCCATGCCGGTGGCCATGCGGGCCGCGCCCGTCAAGGTGGCGCAATCGATCAGAAGCTCCGGCGCTTCATCATCCGCATCGGCCAGGGCGTCGGCCAGGATCAGGCGGCCTTCCGCGTCGGTGTTGCCGATCTCCACCGTCAGGCCCTTGCGGCTTTTGAAGACATCGCTGGGCCGATAGGCGGTGCCGGACACCGAATTCTCCACCGCGGGTATGAGAACGCGCAGGCGCAAATTCAATTTGGCGTCCATGATCATCTGGCTGAGGCCCAGCACCACCGCCGCGCCGCCCATATCCTTCTTCATGGTGGCCATGCCGGAGGTGGGCTTGAGGTTGTAGCCGCCCGTATCGAAACAGACGCCCTTGCCCACCAATGTGACCTTGGGCGCGCTCGCCTTGCCCCAGAGAAGCTCGATCAATTGCGGCACGCGCGCCGATCCCTGGCCCACCGCCGCGACCAAGGGATAATCGCGGGCAAGCGCCGCGCCGCTCACCGCGCGGAATTTCGCGCCTTGCTCCACGGCCAGCCGCCGGGCCGCATCCGCCAGTTCGGCGGGCCCCATATCGTTGGCGGGGGTGTTGATGAGATCGCGGGCCAGATAAACGCCCGATGCCAGGCGCGACACCTCCGCGCCATCCACGCCGGGCGGCAGCACCAGCTTCAGATTGCGCTTTTTGGGTTTGCGATAGCGGTCAAAGGCATAGAGCCCCAAGGTCCAGGCCAGCGCCGCCTTCGCCCCGCCGCAGAAATCCGGCACATCGCCCAACCGATAGACGCCGTCCGGCAATTGTTCGGAAAAAGCCGCCAACGCCAGGGCGTCTTCGCCTTTGCCCAAACCCAGCACGGCCGCCGCGATCCCGCCCCGGCCGGGAAGAAGGCGCAATTCGCCCTCCTTGGCGGTGAAGCCGGCGGATTTGAGAAACGGCACGCGCTGGCACCAGGATTTGGCGTCCTTTGCCCGCACCGCATGCAGGGGAATCGCATTTCTGGCGTTTTTGACAAGGCCGGGATGCATCGCAAGCTCTTCAAGTCGGCGCGCCGATGTTATGAATTAAATCCGCGCCAAGGCCAAGGAGTCCACATGTCCTATACATTGATCGTCGGCACCAAGGACTGGTCGAGCTGGTCGCTCAGGCCCTATCTGGCGCTCACCGCCACCGGCCAGACGTTCGAGGAAGTCCTGATCCGGCTGCGCGAAACCCAGCACAACACCACCCGCGACACGATCCGCAAATTCTCCGGCGCCGGGCGCGTGCCGGTGCTGAAGATCGAGGAGAACGGCAAGAGCGTGACGGTGTGGGACAGCCTGGCCATCTGCGAGACCATCGCCGAACGGCATCCCGAAGCTGGATTATGGCCGGACGATTGGGCGGCGCGGGCCGAGGCGCGGGCCATGTCGGCGGAAATGCATTCCGGCTTTCCGGACCTGCGCGATCAATTGGGCATGGATTTCGCCAGGACATTGCCGCTCCCGGCGCTGAGGCCCCAGACCGAAGAGCAGATCGAACGCATCCTGTCGAGCTGGGAAGCCGCTTTGGCAACACATGCCGGCGGTTTCCTGTTCGGGCGCTTTTCCATTGCCGATTGCATGTATGCCCCGGTGGTATCCCGCTTCACCACCTATGGCGTTTCCGTCTCCGCGCCGGTGAAGGACTATATGGCGCGCGTCTGGGCGCTGCCCGGCATGCAGGCCTGGCTGGCCGCGTCCAAGAAAGAAGTGGAAGAAAAAATGGTTTAACGCTGCGCCGCCCGCGCGGCTTCGGCATAGAAACGCGCGGCGCCAGGATGCAAGGCGGCGGGCGGCATCAAGGCCGCCGTGTTGAGGCCGATTTCGCGGGCCGAAGGATGGCTGGCGCTGAGCGCGTTGCGATTGGCCGGATTGAACAGCGCCCGCGTGATCCCATAGACCAGATTGTCCGGCACGCTGTCGCGCACGATCCAGAGCGCGCGGGTCGAAACGGTCGGCACCGGGTCCTGTCCGGGATAGGTGATGGTGGCGAGCTCCAGCGACGGCTCGCGCTTCGCCAGCCTGTCGCGCACCGGCCCGGTGATGGGCAGCAGAGTCGCCACTCGGCTTGTCAGAAGATCGCCTACGCCCTGGATGGGCACACCGCCTACCGCGAAGAAGGCGTCGAGCTTGCCCTCCTTCATCAGGGCAATGGCGCCGGGCGTATCCAGCGGGACCAGCTTCAACCGCGATTCCGGGACGCGATAGGCTGTGAGGATTTCGCGGGCGGTAAAGCCGGAGCCGGATTCCGGCAGGCCCAACGAGACGCGCTTGCCCCGAAGATCCGATACCGTCTTGATATTCGCCTTGGCGCGAACGACCAGATGCATCTCTTCGCTGAACAGGGAGGCGATCACCCGCACATGGCTCTGCTTGCCTTTGGCTTTGAACGGTCCGGTGCCCTTGACCGCCGCGGCGATGACATCGCTCTGGGCCAGGCCGGACTCGACGCCGCCATCATTAACGGAAAGTAAATTGTCCATGGTGCCCCCGCTGGTGCGGGCGCTGACGATCAGGCCGGCCGGGCCGCAGACATTGGCGGTTTCGCAGCGATTGACGCCGGGCGGATGGCTGATCAGGCCTGCAATCGCTTCACCCACCGGGAAAAAAGTTCCCGTGGTGGAGCCCGTGGCGATCTGGAAGGAAATGCGGGGCGTGTCCGCCGATACCGCCGCCGCACTCAAGGCCAGCACCACAACCGTGGCGAAAGCATAAAGGGCGGCAGGACGACGGGACATGAGGCCTATTAACCTCTCTTATTGCGTCAGGATTAGGACCGTTCGCACACAGCGAATCTCTGGAACGATACTGACCCTTTCTCTCTATATAGGCCAATCTATTTAAGGGTTTATTGACCGAGGAGCGTCATGCTGGGAGCGATCGAAACCAGGGTCCGCCATGACGCGTTTCACCGCTCCTCTGATTGCCGCCCTGCTGTGCAGCACCACATTCGCCGGCAGCGCCAATGCCGGCATTTTGGGCGACTTGTTTTCATCCAGTAAATCCACGCAGGCCGCCAAAGCGGAACCGGCTGCGAAACCGGATTCGGCAGCTGACGCCGCCAAGGCCGATGCAGCGCCCGCGATGGATCTCGAAGCCGGGGTCCGCCAGGCCCAGGCGCAGCGTCAAGCACAGCATTACGACGAAGCGATCCGCACTCTGTCGCAATTGATGCTGGTGGCGTCGGACGATGCCCGCGTGGTCGGCGAATATGGAAAGACGCTGGCCGAAAAAGGCCGCGCCCAGGACGCGGTGCAATTCCTCACACGCGCCACGCAATTGCAGCCCACGGATTGGAGTCTCTACTCGGCGCTGGGTGTTGCCTATGACCAGGTGGGCGACCAGTCTTCGGCACGCATGGCGTATGAACATGCCTTGCAGCTCAACCCCACCGAGCCCAGCATCCTGAACAATTACGCGCTCTCGCGCATGCTGGCCAATGATCCGGATACGGCGCGCCAATTGATCGCCCGTGCGGAAGCCGCCGGCGGTTCTTCCGACGCCAAGATCGCGCGCAACATTGAGCTGGTGAACCGTCTGGCGCCCACAGCCCAGTCCGCGCCCGCGCCAGCTCAAGATAAGGTTGCCGCCGAACCGCCCGTGGCCGTTGCCACGCCGGTCGCGGTCAACAGCGCGCCCCTGCCGCCCGCCGCCGCGGAAAAAAAGGAAGTCCCTGCGGCCAAAGTCGTGATGCAGGCAGTGCCGGCGGATTCGCAGGCCGGAAAACCCGCCACGCATGAACCTACGCCGCTGAGTAGGCAGGCCGCCACGCAGAAAGCCGAGGTCAAGCCGGAAGCGAAGGCCGTCAAGACCGAAGCAGCCAGAGCCGAACCGGCGAAGGCCGCTCCCGCCAAGGCCGAAGCGGTCAAGCCCGCCACCGCCGTCGCCGCCGCCAAGCCCGAAGTCAAACCGGAAGCAAAGCCGGTGAAAGTCGAGCTTCGGACCGATACAAAACCGCAGCCCAAGCCTGCGTCCAAGGCGATTCCGGCGCTGCGCCAGACGGCTTCTGTTTATTAAAGCCCCATCTGTCTTTCTCGGGATAAGCCCTCGAAAGACATCTTCCCCCGTCAGGTCTTCGACCGCGGGGGAAGAAAGTCGGCGCCAAGGCGCTCTGTCCGCCTTGTACGCTATTCCGCTTTGAGGACGTTCAGGCGTTCGATGCGAATTTCCAGGCGCGCGGCGGCCCAGCAAAAGGCCAGCCAGACCGACGTCCAGAAAAACAGCGCCGACAGGATCAGAAACAGCACCAAGGCGCGGTCGGCAACCGGCGGCACATTCGCGGGATGCAACGTGGCGCGCAGCCAAAGCTGCCACAGCAACCCCGGCATGAAGGGAAGAATATACCAGAGCCAGGCTCTTGCCATCGCACCGCGCTGGCGCTCCAATTCCTGGCGGTGATAATCCAGCGCCGCTCGCGCCACCAGATCGTCCGGCAAAGCGCGCGCGGAGGTCCGCCACCATAATTGCCAGATCACAAACAGATGCGCGGCCATCAGCAGAAGCCCGGGCGCGGTATTGCGGGGCGAAACACCCCGCGAAATCAACCACGCCGTAAGAGCAATATTGGCCAGCGAATAGGCGTAAAGGACGCCGTTGCGCAGCCGGATGCGGGCTTGGAACCGGGCCGCGCGGGCGCGAATGTCGGAAAGCGTGATCATGCTGTTTTCCTCCATGGGTTGATTTTTCCAGATGGTCCTTATGTCGGTCATGGAAATTCGCCTTGCCGGAAATTCCGCGCCAGCAGCGCCTTGATCCGATGTATCCGCGTCGCCACCGCACGGGCGGAAAGGCCGGTGATCTCGCCGATCGCGCCCGCATCCATGTCTTCCAGATAGAGCAGCATCACCTGTCCATCCGGGGACTTCAGCGCCCGGATCAGCGCATGCAGCCGCGCCAGGGCCTGGGCGGAATGGACATCCTCTTCCGGCGTGCCGTCGGCCGGCAGCTGGTCCATATCTTCCAGGCTGATCAGGTGGGGACGGCGCCGGCGCACCCGCCGCGAGATGCCCACATTATGGGCCACGCGATAGACCCAGGTGCGCAGGGAACATTGCCCGGCAAAGCCGGAAAAGCTGCGCCAAAGCGCGAAATGAATATCTTGCAGCAGGTCGAGCCGCTGGCTGGGATCCGCCTCATAGGCCCGCGCCAGCCGGTCAAGCGCCGGGCCGAATTCCGCGCTGGCTTTCAGATAGAGATCGTCCTGCCGCGCGTCCATCCCCTGCCCCATGAACAGGTAGTCGCATGGCAGGACGATTTCTTACAGACACGAAACGGGGAGGTCCGCCCCCCGTTTGCGCGAAGCGCATGACGGGGGAGGTGCCCGTAGCACCGATCAGGCGCGTAGGGCGGAGCCTTCAATGCGTCATGTGCATGGCCCGCAGAGCGGCAGGGCCCAGGATCACCACGAACAGGCATGGCAGGAAGAATACGATCATCGGCACGGTGAGTTTGGCGGGCAGCGAGGCCGCTTTCTGCTCGGCGAACTGCATGCGCATTTCGCGGTTCTCCTGCGCGGTGATGCGCAAGGCCTGACCCATGGGCGTACCGTATTTCTCCGCCTGGTTCAGCGCGATGGCCACCGACTTGACGCCGGAATGGCCGCAGCGCTTCGCCAGATTGTCGAACGCCACGGCGCGATCCGGCAGATAGGACAATTCGGCCGTGGTAAGGCCAAGCTCTTCGGCCAGCTCCACCGACTGGGTTCCGATCTCGGCAGAGACTTTGCTGAAAGCGCTTTCGATCGACATGCCGGATTCCACGCAGATCAGCATCAGGTCGAGGGCATCGGGGAACGCGCGCATGATGGATTGCTGGCGCCGCGCCGTGAGATTGGAAATAAAGACGTCCGGCAGATAATAGCCGATCAGCGCGCCGGCGAAGGCGGCGGAGACCTTCATCATCACCGGCCAGGCGAAATGGGTGAGGACGAAAAGATAGAGAAGCGTGGCCAGGAACACGATGCCCGGCATGACGAAGCGGAAAAACATGAAGGCGATCAGCGGCGCCTGGCCGCGATAGCCGGCGCGGGCGAGCTTTTCCCTGCTGTCCTCGGATTCCAGCTTGTTCGTCAGCTTGAGCCGGTCGAGCGTGGACTTCATCATGGTGGACGGCGCCACGCGCAAACTGCCGCGCTTGGCATTCAGATTCGCATGATGCTTGGCCCTGAGTTCCTCGCGGCGGGCGGACACTGATTTCAGCCGGTCTCCCAGTCCGTCACGCTCGATCAGGGGAAGCCCCAGGGTCACGATGGTCGCGAACGCCAGGATTGCCGCCGCTGCCGTGGCGAGGAAGGTCTTGTCGAACAGGATATTGAAGATGCCGAGATCGGACATGACGGCCTTCAGTGCTTGAAATTGATCATTTTGCGCATCACGAAGATGCCCGTGCTCATCCACAGAAGGCATCCGGCCAGAAGCAGATTGCCGGCCTTTTCGGTGAAGAGCAGGTTGATATAGGCCGGCGTGGTCAGCCAGACGATGCAAGTCACGCCCGGCGGCAGGGAGCCGATGATCATGGCCGATGCCTTGGCCTCCGAGGACATCGCCTTGATCTTGCCTTCCAGGCGCTTGCGGTCGCGCAAGACGAAAGCGAGATTGGACAGCGCTTCCGACAGATTACCGCCCGATTTGGCCTGAATGGTCATCACGATGCCGAAAAAGCCCACTTCGGCGGTCGGCATATTCTCGTGCATTTTCTTGAGGCCTTGCTCCAGAGTCACGCCGACCTTCAGGCCATCCACCAGCCGGGTGAATTCGGAGCCTACCGGATCGGGCGTTTCGCGCGCCACGATGCGCAGGGCTTCGTTGGTGGGAAGGCCGGAGCGGACCGAACGCACGATGACGTCGATGGCGCCGGCAAATTCCTTGGTGAAGCGCTTCTTGCGGCGGGCGAAGAGAAAATTCAGGAACCAGCGCGGCAGCCCCAGGCCGGCGACGAAAGCGGCAAGAGCGATCACCAGCATGGATTGGCCGGCCAGAAGGCATATCAGCGCCGCGACCAGGCCCAGGCTGCCGCTGATGATCCAGAAATTGCGAGGGCTGGCATCGTTGAAGCCCGCCTGTTCCAGCCGGCGGCGCAAGGTGGGCCTGTTCCTGGCCCGCATCGCGGCCTGGTTCTTCTCCACATCCTTGAGCAGGGTGGCGACGCTTTTGCGCTTCTGCGCCTCGGCCTGCGCCTTGGAGGCAGCGCGGCCCGCCGTTTTTGATTTGCCCACGGCGCTGACGCGCTTCTGCGTGCGTTCGTCGCCGCCGGCGAAGGCGAATGCGACACCGCCCACCGCCATCATCGCCATCAGCGCAACCAGGATAATCATTGATTGACCTTGTCCAGCGCGTCCGCCAATTCCCGCTCCAGATTGTAATAGCGGGCGCGTTCCCAGAAGGCGGGGCGCACGATGCCGGTGCCGACATGACGGCCCTTGAGCCGGCCAGTCTCGTCTTCGCCTTCGACTTCATATGTGACGAGGTCCTGGGTGATCACGACATCGCCTTCGGTGCCGATCACTTCGGTGATCTTGGTGATGCGGCGCGAACCGTCGCGCAGGCGCTCGGCCTGGATGATGACGTCTATCGAGCCGACGATCATTTCACGGATGGTCTTCATCGGCAGCGAGAAGCCGCCCATGGTGATCATCGATTCCAGACGGCCCATGGCTTCGCGCGGGCTGTTGGCGTGCAAGGTGCCCATCGATCCGTCATGGCCCGTATTCATGGCCTGCAAAAGGTCGAACGCTTCGGGTCCGCGCACTTCGCCCACGATGATCCGTTCGGGGCGCATACGCAGGCAGTTTCGGACCAGGTCGCGCATCGAGATCATGCCCTGGCCTTCCAGGTTCGGCGGGCGGGTTTCCAGGCGCACCACATGCGGCTGCTGCAGCTGCAATTCGGCCGCGTCTTCGCAGGTGATGATGCGCTCTTCCGCGTCGATATAGGCGGTCATGCAGTTCAGCAAAGTGGTCTTGCCCGAACCGGTACCGCCGGAGATCAGGATGTTGCAGCGGCAGCGGCCGATCACCTGCAGCACGCGGGCGGCATCCGGGCTGATCGAGCCGAACTTGACCAGATCGTCCAGGGTCAGCTTGTCTTTCTTGAACTTACGAATGGTGAGGGTGGCGCCATCCAGGGACAAAGGCGGCCCGATCACGTTGACGCGCGAGCCGTCCAGCAGGCGCGCGTCGCATATCGGCGAGCTTTCATCGACGCGGCGGCCGACCTGGCTGACGATGCGCTGGCAGATATTCATCAGCTGGGCGTTGTCGCGGAAACGGATATTGGTGAGCTGCACCTTGCCGCCGACTTCGATGAAGACGCGGTTGGCGCCATTGACCATGATGTCGGCGATGTCGTCGCGGGCCAGCAAAGGCTCGAGCGGGCCATAGCCCAGAACGTCGTTGCAGATATCCTGAAGCAGATGCTCCTGCTCGGCGACGGACATCACCACCGCCTTGATGGCGATGATCTCGTTGACGATGTCGCGGATTTCCTCGCGCGCCGAATCCGGATCCAGCTGGGCCAGCTGCGCCAGATCGATGGTGTCGATCAGGGCGTTAAAGATGGTGGACTTGATCTGATAATAGTCTTCCGACCGCGTGTCGGCGGCGACCCGGACGGGCTTGGAAACCGCCGGAGCCGCTTGCGGGGCCGCGGGCTTCTCGACGCGGGGCGGCGGCGGCGCCGCGACC
>CALMGU010000101.1 GCA_937865685.1 uncultured Alphaproteobacteria bacterium
CTCCCCCATTCGTATCCAGGAGGCGATTCTGCGAAACGAGACGGGGATTGGGGTGCCGTCGAAGCGATGCATCAGATGCAGCAAGACCGGCGACGTATCTACTGGAAAGGCTGCCTCAGGGGCTTTTGCGGGCGATGTCGATTTCGTATTCGTCCGCTTTGCGCTTGTTGTCGCTATCTCCCCTTGCGCCGACATAAAATAGTGTCCCCCATGCCTAAACTCTGGTCGCCGGATCCGCGCCTGTCAAAGTGCCCAGCGTCGTCCGCGCCAGATCGGAAGCTGCGCAGGGAAATGCCGGTGCTGACGATTGTTTGGCGGAATGTTGGGCGCTGTCCTGTTCTGTAATTTTTCTTCAACAAAATCAGGTAGTTACGCCAAGGCGTGGCGGACAGAGAGGGATTCGAACCCTCGAACGGCTTTCACCGTTACACACTTTCCAGGCGTGCGCCTTCAACCACTCGGCCACCTGTCCACTGGGTCCGCGAGATATACTGAAGGGGCGTTTCCCGCAAGCGGTCTGGAAATTTAAGAGGGTTTTCCGGGGTATAGGGTCTTGGCCCGCCATGGCGTTTGCGGATTAGGATGGCGCCGGAACCCTTTGGGGCAGCAGCCATGGCCGTTATTGCCATCAAGCGTGTTTACGACCCGCCCGCCGCCAGTGACGGCTATCGCGTTCTGGTGGACCGGCTCTGGCCCCGCGGCATGACCAAAGAGGCGGCGGCCCTGGACCTGTGGGCCAAGGATCTGGCGCCCAGCCCGGACCTGCGCAAGGAATTCAATCACCAGCCCGAACGCTTTGCCGAATTCACCCATCATTATCTTGGTGAACTGGCGAAGAACCCTGCGGTGGCTGCATTCCGCGCCGAACTCAAGCGGCGCAAAGTGACCTTGCTTTATGGCGCCCATGACCGCGCCAACAATCATGCCCTGGTGCTGGCCGAATTTCTCCGCAAGGGGGAAAAGTCCACCCCTGCGAAAAAGCCCGCCCGCACATCTTCCAAGCCGGCGGCCCGCAAAAGGCCGGCCGCCCCGGCACGCAAAAAAGCGACTCGCAAGAAACGCGGCTGAACCGCTCGCCGTCAGGGTGCCGGGCGCAGCGTGAGACCCATCCGGCCGGACAGTCTGGCGATGCCGTCACGCCAGGCATTTTTCCGCCGCTCGGTGAATGCGGCCAGGATCGCCACAATGACCAAGGTGCCGACCATGATGGTCAGGCGCATGCGGATGTCGCCCGGCGCCCAAGGGATCAGGGTGCTGAGGAATTGCGCCACCGGCAGATGGAAGAGGTAGAGCGAGAAGGTCATTCCCGCCAGCCAGCCAATCGGCTTCTCAAGAAGATCGAGCACGCGCCGTGAATGAACCGCGATCGCCTGCGCCGCAAGGATGTTCAAGGTGAACACCAGCGCTGTCGAGTAGCGCTCGCCGAACGTCGCGTGCGTCTGGAAGATGCCCAGCACCGTGAGCGCGAAGAGAATGACGGGCACGGCGGCGGTCGCTGCGAAAAGACCGATCGCCGCGCTTCTGGGAAGCGTCCAGCGCTTGCCGGCGTAATAGACCGCGAAGCCGCCGATCCAGATGGGAAACAGGGACAGGATTTTCGGACCCGCGATCAGGCACAGAAGCGCGGTCAGGGGATAGCGGATCTTGCTTTTGGGAAACCAGAAAGCCGCGAAGATGGCATAGTACCAGACTTCATACCCCAGCGACCAATAGGGCAGCATCGAGCCCACATTGATGTGGTTGCGCCACAATTCATTGGTGAAGGTGGCGCCGGCCAGGTATTGCAGCCAGATCCGGTCGGCCGAAAAACCCCAGGCCGCGGTATAGGCTTCGGGATGCAGCGTCCGCCCGATCGTGTCCAGGACAAACGTCACGATCAGCGCCGGGATCGCCACGGACAGAATGCGGGCGACGCGGTTGATCGAATAATCACCCAGCGTGCGCTCGCGATTGTCCGTCACATAGGCGATCACATAGCCGGACAGCACGAAGAAGATGATGACCGCCACATCCATATATTCGCCGAACGCCCACAGGAATCCGTCGGTGAAGCGGCGCCCGGAGGTATGGCCCAGAAACACCACCAGCGCCGCGAAAAAGCGCACCGCATTCAGATAGATGGAAGTTTCCCGCCGCACGCCCCGCCCCTTTGCCGGTTCTTATACCAGAACAGAAACGCTTGGCGGTTAATCCGGCGCCCGGTGCGGCGCGTGATGGATTTTTGGTTAATCCGGTTGCCGCCGAAACTGTCCCGAAAATCGGGACGGTATCAGGCCGCGGTGCGCCAGCGGTCGCGGTAGATCATCCAGATGTTGCGGGCATAGATCGGAAGCGGCAGGCCCTGGCCGATCACCAGCGCCCAGGCTTCCTGATGGATGACATAGGAAAAACTGAACAGCCCCCCCACCAGGCTGCAATACCAGAAGGAGATCGGGATCACGCTATGGCCTTCCTGCTCGCTCTTCAGCCATTGGATCAGCATGCGCACGCCGAAGATCATCTGGCCGCCGAAGCCGATCAGGTTCCAAAGCACGTCATAAGGATGCTCCATCGCCATGGCGTACCAGTGCGCCATGAAACCGAAATCCATTTACAGCTCCTCGATTCGGGTCGCGCCGCCATGGCGGCGCTGCAGCCAGCGCACGCCCAGCATGTCCTGGATGCTGACCAGGGTGCGGCCCAGATTGGTGTATTTCGAGCGGCCCGCCAGGCGGGGGCGGTGATTGACCGGCGCGTAATCGACCTTCCAGCCATGGCGCTGCACCAGGGCGATCAGATAGCGGTGCATATGGTCGAAATAGGGAAGCTCCAGGAACGCGGCGCGATAAAAGGCCTTGATGCCGCAGCCGGTGTCGGTGGCCCCGTCGCCCAGCATGGCGTTGCGGAATCGGTTGCCCAGTTTTGAGGCGATGCGGCGGCTGGCGGTGTCCTGCCGCTTGACCCGCACGCCCGACACCATGCCCAGCGCCGGGTTGGCCCGAAGTTTGGTCAGCAAGGCCGGAATGTCGGCCGGATCATTCTGCCCGTCGCCGTCCAGGGTGACGATGATCTTGCCCCTGGCGGCCTTGACGCCGGTATCGATGCCCCGGCTCTGGCCCAGATTGCGGTCATGGCGCAGGGGGCGGAAGCTCGCGATCTCATTCTTCAAACCCGTAAGGATCTGGGTGGTGCCGTCGGTCGAGCCGTCATCGACGAAAATGATCTCATGGTCCGGCTCGTGCGCCAGCGCGGCCGCGATTTCGCGCGCCAGCGCGGCGACATTGCCCGCTTCGTCCTTGACCGGCACCACCACTGAAACCGTCATACTTGAACCATTATTCCCGGCCATCGATCATGGCCAATCGCAAGGGGGCGTATTTCCCAAAGACCCAGGGTTTCGCTAAAGAGGGAGCAAGGCAGCCCCCGACGTGGCGCGCCTTATACAGGCCCCGGCGGGTCCAAGAAACAGGGCAAACCAGTTCATGACCGACGCCGCCTCCCAGCCCCGGTCTTCGCGATCCGCCCTTTGGGCCGCGAAAATCCTGGGACTATTGGTGCGCCGGGCCTATCCGGTCCTGGCGATTCTCTGCGTGCTGCTGTGGCTGCCCGGCATTTTGACCCTGCCGGCGCTGGACCGCGACGAAAGCCGCTTTGCCCAATCCTCGCGCCAGATGCTGGACAGCGGGAACTTCGTCGATATCCGCTTCGGCAACGAGCCCCGCTACAAGAAACCGGCGGGCATCTATTGGGCCCAGGCCGCCGCCACCGCCGTGGCGGGACATGTGGAGAATATCGAAGGCGACCACAGCCATATCTGGACCTACCGGCTGCCCTCGCTTCTGGGTGGAATCGCGGCCCTGTGGCTCACCGTGTGGATCGGATCGGTCTTCGGTGCCGAAGTGGGGCTGATCGGCGCGCTGCTGCTTGGCTTCACCGTTTTGATGACGGCGGAAGCCACCATCGCCACCACCGATGCGGTGCTTCTGGCCTCCATCCTGGGCGTGATGGGTGTCCTGATGCGGGTCTATTGCGCGGCCAGGGACGATACCGCCATCCCGACGCGACTGTTGCTGTGGGGCTGGTTCTCTTTCGCCATTGCGGTGCTCGTGAAAGGCCCGGTGGTGGCGGGCGTCGCCATCGCCACCATCCTGGTCTTGCTGGCCTGGGACTGGTGGGATCAGCGCCCGCGCAAACAGGACGCGCCCGCGGAAGGCGAGGCTCCCGCTGTTGCCGCTCCGCGTCCCCTCAAAGAGCTTCCACGCTGGCTGATGCGGACCAAGCCGCATCTGGGTGTGCCCTTGGTGCTGGCGATCGCCGCGCCCTGGGCGATCGCGATCTGGGTGGAAAGCCATGGCTCTTTCTTCAGGCAATCCTTGGGTCACGATTTCGCCGGCAAGCTGGTCACCGGCCAGGAAAGTCACGGCCTGCCGCCCGGCTATAATCTTCTTCTCTCGGCAGTCGCCTTCTGGCCCGGCATCCTGTTCGTGCTGCCCGCCATCGGGCTCGCCATCACGCGGGCCAAGGAGCCCGCCATCCGCTTCCTGCTCGCCTGGGCCGGCGGCTTCTGGCTGGTGTGCGAACTGGTACCCACCAAGCTGCCGCAATATGTGCTGCCCGCCTATCCGGCCTTGGCGATTCTGGCCGGGCTGTGGCTGACCTCGGCCAAGGATGAAGCCTTGCCGCTATGGCGGCGCGTGCTGCCTTATATTTCCTCCCTGCAATTTCTCCTGGGCCTTGCCGGCCTGGTGGCGGCGCCGCTGATTCTGCCAAGACTCTATGGCGCGGGCATGGATATGGGTTTGATCGCGCCCGCGGCCATAGCGGGCCTTGGCGGCCTGGTCGCGCTTTTTATGGCGCTCCGGCGCGCGCGCTGGATGGCGATGGCGTTCGGCCTGGTTGCCCTGGCGATCATCGTGCCCACCCTGACGGTGGGGGCCGCCCCGCGCCTGACGCAATTGTGGGTGAGCGAAAGACTGGCGGCGCAAGTCGCCCGGCATGAAAACCCCAACGACCCGCCCCCCGCGATCGCGGGCTTTCAAGAGCCCAGCCTGGTCTTTGCATTGGGTGCCGACGTCAATCTCACCGATGGTCCGGGCGCGGCGAAGCAAGGCGCCGATCAGGGCGGGCTGGCGCTGGTGGACGATTTCGAGCGGCCCGCTTTCCTGGCCCATCTTGCCGAACTGCAATCCGATGCCGTGCCTGTGGATGAACTGAGCGGCTTCAACTATTCGCGCGGCAAGAAGGTCCATGTCACCATCTACCGGATGCGCAAGCTGACCTTCGACGCACCGCCCGCGCATGGCGCGACAGGTGTCCCATGATCGATCATCATGGGGCCGGGACCGCGCGCTCCACTTGACAACGCCGCTCACTGCTTAAATATCGCAAGGGTCGTTCTATCCGGCCATGGCTGCCATTGGGGGCGTCGTGCGGAAAGGAACACGGGGATCGCCGCCCGCGCGCGCGACATGAGACGCCAGATGGGTCTTGAAATGGCGCGGGGCCGCGCTCTCAAAACGGCCACGCGCTCCTTCCGGAAGAGTCCCGACGACGCCCAGCGTGCCCCTATCGCCAAACTCAATCTGCCGGGGCCGAAAGCGGAGTTGCGCTTTCCCATTGGCCAGGCCAGCCGCGCTTTCTATCGCCGCTTCTGGCCGGGCACCGGTCCCGCCGAATGGAATGACTGGCGATGGCAGATGCGCACCCGCATCCGCACCCTGGACGAACTTGCCCGCATCTTCCGGTTGTCGGAAGACGAATATGCCGCCGTCTCGCGCCATCAGGGCGCGCTGCCGGTGGGGATCACGCCTTATTACGCCAGCCTGATGGGTCTGACCGACGCGCAGGAACCCTTGCGCCGCACCCACATCATGACCGGCGACGAATATCTGCGCGGCGCCGGCGAAGATGACGATCCCTTGAGCGAGGACCATGACACGGTGGCGCCGGGCCTGGTGCACCGCTATCCGGACCGGGTGCTGTTCCTCACCACCGGGACCTGCTCGACCTATTGCCGCTACTGCACCCGCTCACGGCTGGTGGGCAATCCGGGCGGTGAATATCATTTCTCCACCCGCCAATGGGGCGAGGCCATCACCTATCTGGAAGCGCATACTGAAGTGCGCGATGTGTTGTTGTCGGGTGGCGATCCTCTGACCCTGTCCGACGACAAGCTGGATTGGCTTTTGACCCGGCTGCGGGCGATCCCCCATATCGAGTTCCTGCGCATCGGTACCAAGATGCCGGTGGTGACGCCCCAGCGGGTGACGCGGGGCCTGATCCGGGTATTGAAGAAACATCATCCCTTGTGGATGAGCCTGCATTTCACCCACCCCGTCGAGCTGACCCGGGAAGTGACGGAAGCGACCGCGCGCCTGGCCGATGCGGGCGTGCCGTTGGGCAGCCAGACCGTGCTGCTCAAAGACATCAACGACACGCCGGCCACCATGACCAGCCTGATGCATGGGCTGCTGAAGAACCGGGTGAAGCCTTACTACCTCTATCAATGCGATCCCATCCGGGGCTCGGCGCATTTCCGCACCGGGGTGGACAAGGGGCTGGAGATCATCAAGGCGCTGCGCGGCCACACCACCGGCTATGCCACGCCCATCTTCGTGATCGACGCGCCGGGCGGCGGCGGCAAGATCCAGCTGGCACCCGATCCGGTGGCGGGCCGCGACGGCGATTTCCTGCTGCTCAGGAATTTCGAAGGTAATGTGTATCGCTATCCGGACCCGAACGGCACACTGGGACGCTGATGCGTATCGGGGTCACCTACGACCTGCGCAGCGATTACCGCGCCATGGGTTATGGCGAGGAAGAAACCGCCGAATTCGACGCCGAGGAAACCATCGCCGCGATCTGCGGCGCCTTGACGGCGCTGGGGCATGTGCCCGAGCGGATCGGCGGCGTGCGAGCCCTGACGCATAAGCTGGCGGCGGGCGCGCGCTGGGATGCGGTGTTCAATATCTGTGAGGGCCTCAAAGGCGTGTCGCGCGAGGCCCAGGTGCCCGCGCTGCTGGAAGCCTATGACATTCCGTACGTGTTTTCCGATCCGCTGACGCTTGCTTTGTGTCTCGACAAGGCGATGACCAAGCGGGTGCTGCGCGATGCGGGCGTGCCCACGGCGGCTTTCGCGCTGATCGAAAGCGAAGCCGATATCGCCAAAGTGGATCTGCCGTTTCCCCTGTTTCTCAAGCCGGTGTCGGAAGGCTCCGGCAAGGGCGTGAATGCCCGCTCCAAGGTCGAAGATGCGGCGGCGCTGGACAGCGTGGCGCGAGAGCTGTTGACGCAATTCCGCCAGCCGGTGCTGGTGGAGGAATTTTTGCCCGGCCGTGAATTCACCGTGGGTATCACCGGCACGGGCGAAACCGCGTCGGTGCTGGGTGTGATCGAGATCGTGCCCACCGCGCAATATGTCGGCCAGGCATACGGCTATGAGAACAAGTCGGATTGGGAAGGCAAGCTCGACATCGTGCCGGTGGACGATGCCGATGCGCGCGCCGCCGCCCAGGTGACGCTGGCGGCGTGGCGGGTGCTGCGCTGCCGCGACGGCGGGCGCGCCGATATCCGGCTGGACCGGGACGGCAAGCCCCGCTTCATCGAAGTCAATCCGCTGGCGGGCATCCGCCCCGGCTATTCGGACTTGTGCTTCATCGCGGATTTCCAGAAAATTTCGTACAGCCAACTGATCGGCAAGTTTCTGGATTCCTTCCTGGCCCGCATTTGACATGAAGATTTTGGTTCTTCACTCCGACATCGGCGACAACGCGCCGCCCGAAGAGCTGGATACGCTGATCGCGGCCGATGCGGTGGCGGAGGTGCTCTCTCGGCGCGGCCACGAGACGAGCCAGGCGCCGTTCCGGCAGGCGGAGCTGGAAGGGCTCTTGGCGCGCGCCGCGCCCGACATCGTCTTCAATCTGGTCGAAGGCGTGGACGGGCAGGGCCGCCTGGCGCCGCTGGCGCCGCAGATGCTGGCCGATCTCAGCATGCGCTTCACCGGCGTCAGTGCCAGGGCGATGGCGGTGACCAACGACAAGCCGCTCACCAAGTCGATGCTGCGCGAAGCGGGCCTGGCCACGCCGGGCTGGGCGGTGCCGCCGGACTGGACGGGTCTTGATGGCGGCCAATGGATCGTGAAATCCGCCTTGGAAGACGCCTCGCTGGGCCTGGATGACGGCTGCGTGGTGGCCGGTCCCCAAGTGTTGACCCGCGCCGCCGCCTGTGCCGCGAAATTCGGCGGCGGCTGGTTCGCCGAGCGCTATGTCGAAGGCCGCGAATTCAACATCGCGGTACTGGATGGGCGCGTGCTGCCGATGGCGGAGATGCGCTTCGAGCAATGGCCGGCCGGCAAGCCCCGCATCGTGGGCTATGACGCCAAATGGGAAGAGGATTCCAGCGGCTGGCGCGGCACGGTGCGGGCCTTCGGCGTGGAGCGCGATGAGCCGGAGCTGGCGGCGAAGCTGAAAGCGGCCTGCGAACAGGTGTGGAAGCTGTTCGCCCTGTCCGGTTTCGCGCGGGTGGATTTCCGGGTGGGCGACGATGGCGTGCCACTGATCCTGGAGATCAACACCAATCCCTGCATCTCGCCGGACGCGGGCTTCGCGGCGGCGGCGCAAGAGGCGGGGATGGATTACGGAACGCTGATTGAGGCCATCGTTAGCGCGAGGCGTCCATGATTTTGGTGTTGGACGAAGAATATCCCTCGGCGATGGGCGGGCCGGTGCTGCGGGCGGTCGATCCCAGCATCTTCAGCTTGCGCTATTTCACCCACTGCATGGATTGCGGCTTCTGCCGCGATGCCTGCTGCGAGCATGGGGTGGATGTCGATCTGGGCAATGCCGCGCGGCTGCGCGCCCTGCCGCAGGAATTTCACGACCGTATCGCGGTGCCACAAGCGCAATGGTTCACCACGGAAATGGTCAAGGATGCCGAATTTCCAGGCGGTGAACATGTGCGCACTCAGATACATGACGGGGCCTGCGTTTTCCGCAATGAAGGCGCGCGCGGCTGCGCCATTCACGGCTATTGCCAGGAGAAGGGGCTGGACTACCATCACTTCAAGCCGATGGTGAGCGTGCTGTTTCCCGTGACTTTCGAGCAGGGCGTACTGACGGCGTCGGGCGAAGCGGCGGACGGCAGCCTGGTCTGCGGTGGTGAAGGCCCAAGCCTTTATGACGGCGCGCGCGACGAGCTGCGGTATTATTTCGGCGCCGGCCTGATTGCCGAACTGGACGAATTGAAGGCGAGCTATGATTGAAGTTCCCGGTTTCGCGGATATCCAGGCGGCGGCGAAGCGCATCGCGCCTTACGCGGTGCGCACGCCCCTGGTGGAAAGCCCGGTCCTGAGCGCGCTGACCGGCGGACGGGTGTTCCTGAAACTGGAAAGCCTGCAGCGCACCGGCTCGTTCAAATTCCGGGGCGCCTGCAACCGCATCCTGATGATTCCGCCCGCCGAGCGCGCCAAAGGCGTGGTGGCGTTTTCCTCCGGCAATCATGCCCAGGGCGTGGCGGCGGCGGCGCAATTGTTCGGCATTCCCGCCTTGATCGTGATGCCCGACGACGCGCCGCGCGCCAAGATCGAAGGCACCCGCGCCTATGGCGCCGAGATCGTCACCTATGACCGGGTGGCGGACGACCGCGAAGCCATCGCGGCCAAGTATGTGAACGAACGCGGCGCCACTTTGGTCAAGCCGTTCGACGATCCGGGCATCATGGCGGGGCAGGGCACGGCGGGGCTTGAGATCGCCGAAGACGCGGCCCGCTTCGGCGTGACCTTGGATGCGGTGGCGACGCCCTGTTCCGGCGGCGGGCTGGTGACGGGCGTGGCGCTGGCGCTGAAAGGCACGGGCGCGACGGCAACGGTCCATAGCGTCGAGCCGGAAAATTTCGACGGCATGCGCCGGTCGCTGGAAGCGCATGCCCGCGTGGCGGCGCCGGGCACATCGCAAGGGGCAAAACTTTCCATCGCCGACGCGCTGATGTCACCCGTGCCGGGACATCATGTTTTCGCCGCGGCGGAGGGATTGCTCGCGCCCGGCATTGCGGTCAGCGACGAGGAATTGTCTCGCGCGGTGGCTTTCGCCGCCCTCAAGCTGAAATTGCTGGTCGAGCCCGGCGGCACCGCCGCGCTGGCGGCCCTGCTGGCGGGAAAGCTCAGGGGAAAGAATCTGGCGCTGCTGATCTCCGGCGGCAATGCGGATTTCGATGCGGTGGCGCGCGCGGTGGAGCGCCATTCTCACGCTTAACAGTTAAGCATGAACGCGACATCTCCTGCGGCCGGCCCGTGCCACGGCTTACCCATGGGGCATGCGAGTCTATGGATTCATCGCCGCAATCGTCATTCTGCTGGGTGCCGCCGCGGGGCTTCTGGCGCGGACCGGCGCCAGCGAACCCACAGTGCAGCCCTATCAGGTGACGGCGCGCGCCTATGACCAGCTTGAGGCCGGTGTCACGGCGGCGGCGATCCTGCCGGATCTGGGGTTCGACCTGTCGCGCGCGGATCGTCTGTCTTATCTGGCGATGATCGAGCAATTCATGCCGGAAAACAGCACCGGCTTCGACCGGCTGGACCCGGCGGTGCAGGATTGCCTGACGGCGCGCGACCGCTGCACCGGCTATGTCTTCAAGATCGCGGGCAATCCCAATGCGCGGGCGGTGGTGGTGATCCAGTCCGGCCATGTCGTCTATAAGAGCGTCACCGGCCGGCTTTTGGCCCAGGCGCGATAGTCACAGCAGCGCGCACAGACCGATCGCCGCGTCGCGAATGACGTCGGGCGCGAAGGCGGAAAATCCCAGCACCAATCCCTGTTCTGGTTTTCCGCCGACATACATGGGCGACAGCGCCCGCGCGCCGATGCCGGCCTCTGCCGCCGCCGCCGCGATGGCGGTGTCGCTGCGGGATGTTTTCGTGATCATGTGCAGGCCCTGATCGGGCACGGTGAAATCCAGCCGGCCTTTCGCATATTCCTTCAACGTTCCGACCAGCATGTCGCGATTGGCCTGAACCCTGCGGCGCACCCGGCGCAGATGGGCCGCGAAATGGCCTTGGGCGATGAGGTCGGCCAGCGGCGCCTCGGTGATCGCGGGCGGGAAACGGTCGCTGCGGGCCCGCGCCGCCAACACCGCATCCAGCAGCTTTTCCGGCGCCACCAGATAGCCGGTGCGCAATCCCGGAAACAGGACCTTGGAGAAGGTGCCCACATAGGCGACGCGGCCCGCGCCGTCCATGCCCTGCAAGGCGGTGAGGGGCGGGCCGCCATAGCGGAATTCGCTGTCGTAATCGTCCTCGATGATCCAGGCGTCGTTGCGTTTGGCCCAATCGATCAGCGCCAGGCGGCGGCGCATGGTCATGGTCACGCCCAAGGGAAATTGATGCGACGGCGTCACGTAAGCCGCCTTGGCGCGGGGCGAAAGTTTTTCGCCGCGCGCCACGTCCAGGCCTTCCTCATCGACCGGCACGGCAACGACTTTGGCGCCCGCGCCTTTGAAGGCGGTGTGCGCCATCGGATAGCAGGGATTTTCCATCCATACCGCATCGCCGGGGCGGATCGCGGCGCGGATCAGAAGATCCAATCCCTGCTGCGCCCCGCCGGTGATCACGATCTGGCGCGCCTCGCAGCGCACGCCGCGCGCGGCGCGCAAATAGGCGGCGACGGCTTCGCGCAGCGCCAGGCCGCCGCG
>CALMGU010000102.1 GCA_937865685.1 uncultured Alphaproteobacteria bacterium
TCCGGCCGCGAAATTGCTCAAGGATCCGGCGTCCACCCGCCGGGTGCTGAAGCCTCAGGGCTGTGCCGCCTGACGGGAACTGGCTACCCGAAACGGGGTGGCGCGGTATCTCCCGGAACCAAGCGAAACGATGTAAGTGCTTGTTACTGCTAATTTTTAAAAAAGTTTCATAAATTTACAAACTCTGGCAACATTCGTACGGTCGCGTACGCCGGGGGAGTAATGACCGAGGAACCGCTGGAGCGAAGCATACCGATGCGCTGGAGCGTGCTCGGTATTTTCCTCACAAGCCTGCTTGTGTGGACCGTCATCGCCACGCTCATCATGAACATCGTATAGAACACCCACCGATTCAAAGGGCTGGGCGCCTTCGAAAACTCGCCCGGCCCATGTGGCCGATACCGAACCGCTGCCGGCATCGACATGCGCCCTCGCGAAAGCGGGCACATCGCGGTTTGGCGCGACATGAAAATGCATGGAATATCCTAGACTTGCCGATGAAATGAAGAAAATCAATTTTTTGTGCTTGAAAAATTGATTTTATAAAATATCTTCTGCCCGTCAGATGAGATTGATGATGGCAGAGACACAAGACTGGCAAGAATTGACCCGGCTCACCCAGGGAGCGCCCCTGGTGGTGGAGCGGGTACGGCTGGCGGACCGGGACATCACCGTGGAAGGGCAGTTCGTCCTGCCGCAGCTGGCGCGGCTGTCTTCGGACGATCAGGTCTTTGTGGCGGCCTTTTTGCGCAGCCATGGCTCGATCAAGGAAATGGAGCAGGTGTTCGGGGTGTCCTACCCCACCGTGAAAGCGCGGCTGAACCGCATCGCCGCCCAGCTGGAATTCGTCGACACCGACCCCAAGCCGCTCCGCAACGAAATTCTCGACCGGCTGGACCGGGGCGAAATCAGCGCCGCCGATGCCATCCGGCAATTGGAGGGAAAATGACCCAGGAGATCCTGCCGCCGCTGTCCGCCAGCCTGCATGTCAAACCCGCCGGCTGGCGATTCGGCCTCAAGCTGTGGTTGCCCTTGTTTCTGCTCTGGCTGCTGCTGATCCCACTCTTGATCCTGGCGTTGCCCTTGCTGTTCGTGGGCTCGCTCATTTTCCGGTTCAACCTGTGGCGTTCGCTGCGCGCGGCGAACGGAGTCTTGGCGGCCACGCGCGGCTCTGAGGTGGAAGTCGATAAGCGCGATACCAGCGTCTTCATCAAATTGCACTGAGATCGAGAAGGAACGTCCCATGCACGACAATCGCCGCCAGATCCTGGACATGCTGGCCCAGGGCAAGATCAACTCCGACGAAGCCGAACGGCTGATCGCCGCGCTGGAACGCAGCGACATGCCCGTGGCGCGCGACACCAGCGCCGTCAAATATCTGCGCGTGCTGGTGGACGCCAATGACGAGCAGGAAGGCCCCACCAAAGTGAATGTGCGCGTGCCGATGCAGCTTCTGCGCGCCGGCGTGCGGCTGACGGGCGTGATCCCCGACCGGGCCCGCGAACAGGTCAACGAAGCCCTGCGTAAGGAAGGTATTCCTTTCGACATCAACAAGCTGACGCCGGACAATCTGGAAGACATGATCGAGCAATTGCGGGATCTGTCGGTGGATGTGGATAACGAGAGAGCAAAGGTCAGGGTATTCTGTGAATAGGTTTTTTTGATTGCCCCCATCTGTCTGCCACGCGGGCAGTGAGGCCGCGACAAAAGCTCAGTGGAGCTTTTGTAGGCCGAACGCTAGCAGACATCTTCCCCCGCCAATGGCTTCGCCACGGGGGTAGAAAGCCGGAGCCTCGCTTCCAGAGTGTTTTGATGAATTACAGGCATTCTTACCATGCCGGCAATTTCGCCGATGTCGCCAAGCATTTGGCGGAGGTGGCCATCCTTGCCCATCTGGCGAAGAAGGATGCGCCTTTCGCGGTGATCGACAGCCATGCCGGGCGGGGGCTCTATGATCTTGGATCGGAAGAAGCGCGCAAGACCGGCGAGGCGAAGGCTGGGATCGAGCGGATACGGGATTTGCCCGGTTCGGCTTTATCAGGTTCGGCTTTGCTGGAGCGTTATCTGAAGCTGGCGGCCGAGAGCGGGGCAGAGACCTATCCCGGCTCGCCCTTGATCGCGGCGCGGATGCTCAGGCCGCAGGACCGGATGATCGCCATCGAAAAGCATCCGGCGGAGGCTGTGCTGCTGAAACAGACGCTGGCGCCCTGGCGCAAGGCACGGGCCGAAGAGGGTGACGGCTATGCGCGTCTTCTGGCGCACCTGCCGCCGCCGGAACGGCGTGGGCTGATCCTGATCGATCCGCCATTCGAGGCACTGGACGAATTCGAAACGGCGGCGCGAACCATACGGGCCGCTGTCCGCAAATTCGCCACTGGTATCTATCTGATCTGGTATCCCATCAAATCCACCGCCGCTGGTAACGCCTTTGCCGGGGAGATCCTGGCGAGCGGCGCGAAAAAAGTGTTGCGGATCGAGATCGTCATCGATGCCATGGAAGGAAAGCTCAGCCGGGCGGGGCTTCTGGTGCTCAACCCGCCTTACGGATTCGATCGTGAAATGCAAGCCGCGCTGGCGATGGTGGCGCCGCGGTTGGGCGCGCTGGCGAAGCTGGACTGGCTGGCAGGCGAGGCCTAGGCAGTCATTCCGCCGGGGATTGCGGCAGCGCCTTGTTGTCCGGCCGCTCCCAGCGCTTGGTCACCAGCGAGACCAGCCAGACCATCGCCGCGACGGCCACGGCCGCTGTCGCCCATCGCAATCCGCTCATCAGTCCATCGCGCGTGAATTCGGGCCAGGGAAATTGCGACAGGGCGTCGAACCGGTCTTCCATCCAATGCCAGGCCTGATGGGCGACCAGCGCCGAAAGAATGATAGTCCCCAGCCGCTGTGCCACCACGCGGCGGAACAGGAAATTCAGGAATGGCACGAACAGGACCAGCATCACCAGCTGGCCGATCTCCACCCCGACATTGAAAGCGAGCAGCGACGGCAGGACATGGTCGCCCGCGAATTGCATGGTCTCGCGCAGGACGAATGAAAATCCGAAGCCATGCACCAGGCCGAAGAAGAAGGTGATGATCCAGCGCCGCGCCGGATGTTCGACGACGATATTTTCCAGCGCCATGTAGACGATGGAGACCGCGATCAGCATTTCGATCAGGGGCGGGAACCAGAGCGCGTCCGGCGCCACGCCATAGGCCGAGGCGATCAGGGTAATGGAATGGGCAATGGTGAAGGCCGTGACGACCGGGATCAACGGGCGGACGCGGCGGAACGGAATCACCAGGCAGAAGAGGAAGAGCAGGTGATCGATGCCTTCCAGGATGTGATAGAAGCCCATCACCACGAACAGCCAGGCCGCGTGATACCAGGTGGGATCCAGACGTACGAGGCCGGCATCGCCTTGCAGGTCATAGGCGCGGGCCGTGCTGCCCGGCGGCATGAACAGGACGGTGGTGGTTTCATGCTGCGCCAGCCGGTCGAAGGCGGCGTGCATGGAGAAATAGGATTTGTCCGACTGGATCGGATATTCCAGCAGGACGTCGAGCTTGCCCTGTTCCCAGTAGAGCGTGGTCTCCGGCGGCAGCGCCGGCCCCGTCACATGGGCAAGAGCGGTCTCGTAATTGGAGAAGGAGCGGTCCGAATCCAGCGACATGCGGGTCGAGGCGATGGTTGGCTTGGGAAGCTCCTTGTCCCCTTCATACATTTTCAGGGTTTCGAGCAGGATCACGGTCGCGGCGGCGCGTAGCGACGGATCGACCTTGGCCATATCGACATAGCCGCCGGCCCGGCGGGGATATTCCGCATCGACATAAGTGGTGAGGGGGACGCGGATCATCACCTGAAGCTTGTGGCCTTCAGGCTTGACGAACATCTGCAAGGTCGCTTCGACCGGAATATTATGGGCGAAAGCGGGGAGCGGCAGGCTTAAAAAAGTCAGCGCCGCCAGTAGCAGAGCAAACTGGCGGCGCATGAGCTTATTCAACATTCGTACCTAACGAGACAACAGACTATTTGTTGTCGGGACGGGCCACGCCCTGGTCGAACTTGACGACCTTAGCCATGCCTTTGTTGATGAACTTCTGGATACGACGGCCTTCATAGGTTTCCGTCGTGAACAGATTGCCCTTGGAGTCGATGGCGATCGAGTGCACGCCATGGAATTCGCCGGCATGGTTGCCGCCGTCGCCGAAGGTGGTGACGGGCGTCAGGGTCTGGCGGTCGATCACGACCACCTGTTCATTCACGCCGTCCGCCATGAAGATGTACTTCTGCTGCGGATCCTTGGAGAAGGCGATATCCCAGACCGAACCGTCGGTCATGGTGTTGGTCTTGTAGTACATCTCCTTCACGAACTTGCCTTCGGGCGTGAAGACCTGCAGGCGGTCATTCACGCGGTCGCAGACATAGACCATCCGGTCGACCGACATGTCGGCGCAGTGAACCGGGTTGCGGAACTGCTGGGCGTTTTTATCGCCCGGCTTGTATGCCGGCAGCGGCGTATCATCCGGCTTGTTGCCATAAGCACCCCAGAAGCGCTTCATCTTGCCGGTGTCGGCGTCGATGACCGCAACGCGGTGGTTCAGGTAACCGTCGGCGACATAGGCTTCGTTGGCCTTGGCATCGACGAACACTTTGGCGACGCGGCCGAAGCTGTCCGGGTCGTTCGAATTGGCCGCGAAACCGGCCTGCGAGGCTTCCGCGTTGGCGTCGGCAGCGGCACCGGCTTTGCGGCGCGCGCCGGCCTTGCCGTACTGCATCAGGAACTTGCCGTCCTGCGTGAACTTCAGGATGTGCGAGTCCGGACCGCCATTGCCGCCGATCCACACATTGCCCTTATGGTCCACGAAGATGCCGTGGTTGGATTCCGGCCAGTCATAACCCTGGCCCGGGCCGCCCCAGGCGTGAAGCAGATTGCCCGCTTCGTCGAATTCCAGAACCGGCGGCGCCGCCTGGCAGCACTCGCCAAGGCCGCGCTGCAGCTGATTGGTGGTGCGGTCCACGGTGTTGGCGCGATGCACCATCCAGATGTGATCATTGTTGTCGACCCACACGCCGATCGCCATGCCCATCACCCAGTGATTGGGAAGCGGCTTCGGCCAGAAAGGATCGACTTCGAATTTCGGCGCGGTCGCGCCCACCTGCGCAACGGCTTTACTTTGGAACGCGACTTGCGAGATGCCCAGCGCGCCGAGCAACACGGCGAAACTTGCGCCGATCGCAAAATTCCGGGAACGAAGAATATTTTTCATTAAGGCTCCTCCAGCGAGCGAAGGGGCCCAATTTTATTATATGCCCCCGACGGCCGCGAGGTTACACGAGGCACGGCCGTTCGCAAACACCTCCGCGTCCGCAAAACCCGGTCTGTGACCGGAAAGTTACGGCTGAATTCTTGTCAGAATTGTATCGATTTCTATGCTGCGCGGCGCGGCCAAGCCGCCATATTTGGCGTCGATATTCTTGACCGCCTTTTGGGCATCGGCGCGGTTGCCGCTGGCGATCAGGGCATCCGCCTTGGCCAATTCGCCGGCAATTCCGGTTTCGATGGCGGCACGGCAAGCGGCCATCCGGTCCGGGTCCGGCCGCTCAGGCTCCAGCAGAGCCTGAAGCGCCCGCGACAGGATGGCAGGCGGCGCGACATCATGACCGGCGAAGGGCATGCGGATGCTCGCCACATCAGAGACGCACCAGTCCTGCATCGCGCGCTTGCTGCGCATCTCCGATTCGACATTGGCGGCATCATGGTCGCCGGTCACATAGAGAAGCCGCGTCCCGGTCTGAAACTGCCGGAACAGGGACGCGGAGGGCAGCGGCTCGGTGATGGTGCCGATCACGTCGCTGCCCGAGTTCAGCAAGGCGCCATGAAAAAGATCGGGATAGGCCAAGGCCAGGCGCAGTGCCATGCGCGCGCCGCCCGACATGCCGCCGACATAGACTTGCGCGGAATCGATCGGATATTGCGCCATCACATTCTGCGCCGCGATCAGGGCCAGGGGCTCGCGGCGGCTGATAATGTCTTCCTCATTGCCCGATCTGGCGGCCGTCACGAAAATCATCCCGAACTGGTCCAGCACCGGACCCCAGCCCTGGGGCAATTGCGCCTTCTGCCAAGGCGGGACGAACACCATCAGGCGATAGCCCTGGGGCGGCCTGGTCGCCGGCACATAGACAAGGAATTTCTCTGCCGCCAGGTCGACCGAAGTTTCGCCAATGGTTTTTCCCTTTTGCGCAAGGTCGCGCCGGATACCGGCGAGGGTCAGGGGTGTGAAAACCCGGCCGAGAAGCTCCGAATTGCGGGCCAGCGCCGGATAGCTGGAAAAAGTCACATCTTCGCGCAGTCCGGAAGCCGGCGGGCTTTCCTGCGCCATGGCGAGGCCGCCACAGGCCGCTCCTATCACTGCAATTGCGAGAAAACGGATGCGCACCATAATCCCCTCGCCGAAAGATTACCGGACATGCAGGGGATTTGCCTGTCCCCGGGCGCGTTGCCGTCATGCATGAAAAATGGGCCGCTTTGGATTTCGCCCGCAAAGGCGGGCGCGGCTTGCCAAGCGGGGGCCGCTCAAGTATCTCCGCCGGCGGACAGGTGGTCGAGTGGTCGATGGCACCGCACTCGAAATGCGGCGAGCCTGCAAGGGCTCCGTGGGTTCGAATCCCACCCTGTCCGCCAGCCCCTTCGGGGGCTTTTTTATTGCCTGATCCACCGCGCTCCGTTGCTCCACGCATTAACTTACTTTGTATGTTTTCGTTGTAAACTGTTCCAATTCTGCTAAAAGATGACGCTCAGGGAAATTGCTTAGGCCCTGGGGGCGCACGTCATGTCTGAAGGTCAGACACCATCCACTGCCATGCGGGTATTCACGGTCGAGTGGGATCCGATGCAGAAGAAATTTATTGCCCGGAATGATCTGTGTGAACCGCTCGGCATTACGGCGGATCGGGCCAATGCCATCGGCATTGCAATCCGCAGCGCCAACAATGCGGCGCGAGCAGGAAGCTTCATTGCCGTGAAAGTGCTGCTCCAGAGCGGCAAGTATCGCACCGAATACATCACCCAGCCGGTGCCCGACCGCCGCTGAGCGCGGTCTACGCGCAAAATGCCAATCCGTGCGCCGCACCATGCCGGTGTTTGCAGCGAATGCCGGGTTTCGGCGACATCTTCGGGATAATTCGCTTGTGCGTCTGGTGGAGAATTCCCACTATCCGCCACGTTGTTTGACTGCGCCGTTCGGCTGGCGATGTCGAAGGGGATATCTGGGGATGAGCACCAACCAGCTTCTGGCCGCGATGGATGAGGTGCTCGAGCAGGGCGAGGTCCTGCTGATGGGGTTGAGCGACGCTCAATATGCCGATGCGGATGGTTCGCGGACCTCTGTCGGCGCGCATTACCGCCACAGCCTGGAACACTTCAAGCTGCTGCTGGAGACAGTGAACGGGCCCGAAATCGATTACGACCGGCGCGAACGGGATGCCGAACTGGAGCAGGAACGGCTTTTCGCGCTCCAAGTGACGCGGGATTTCCGCCATGCCGCCCGGTTTCTCTCCACCCTCAATCCCGACCGGCCGATCCAGGCGCGCACCAAGATTTCCTATGCCGCGTCCGGGGCCTGTTCGGCGCCTTCGACCGTCGGCCGCGAGATCATGTTTGCGGTGTCCCACGCCATTCATCATTACGCGCTGATCGGCATGATCTGCGACCTGCGCGCACTGCCCGTGCCGCCGGATTTCGGCGTCGCGCCGTCCACCATCGAATATCAAAAGACCATCGCGCGCAGATCGGCATGACCATGCTCGACCTCACCTGGGCCAAGGCGGCGTCGCTGTTTTTCCTCACTTTCTTTTCCGAGGACGCGGCGACCTTGGGCGGGGCTGCACTCAGCGCGGCCGGGCAGCTGGCGATGCCGTTCGGCCTGGCTGCGTGTTTTCTGGGAATCTGGCTGGGGGATCTGGGGCTTTATGCGCTGGCGCGCTATTTCGGCCGTCCCTTTCTCGGCCGCGCCTGGGTGAAGCGCCGGGTCAATGAAGACCGGCTGGCGAAAAGCGAAGCCTGGTGGAAGAAGCGGGGGCTGCTGGTGCTGCTGGTGGCTCGTTTCGTTCCGGGTCTGCGCCTCCCCACTTATTTGATTGCCGGCACCTTGGCGGTTCCCTTCCTGTCCTTTGCGGCGGTGACGGCCTTGATGGGGCTGGTGTGGGTGCCGCTGGTGTTCACCCTGGTCTGGGCTGCGGGCACCCAGGCCGTGGCCTGGTATGCGGCGGCCAAAGGCACGCTGATCGTCACGGCGGTGATTGTTCTGGTTCTTGCGGGCCTGCCGCTTCTGTTCCGCGAACGGGTCCGCGCCTGGCTCCGCTCGCCGGCAACGCAGCGTTGGCTGCAATGGGAATTCTGGCCGGCGAACCTCTTCTATATTCCCATCGGGCTGAATTATGCGCGCCTGGCGATCAAATATCGCGGCCTTAACCTGCCCACCATCGCCAATCCCGGCATGCTCACCGGCGGCATTGTCGGGGAGTCGAAAGACGAGATTCTTCGCGACCTGTTCCGCACCTCGCCCGCTTTCACCGCTCGCGCCGGTTTGATCGCGTGTGGACCGCTGGACCAGCGGATGGCGCAGTTCCAGCGTCTTTGCACGGAGCATGGCCTCAGTCTGCCGGTGGTGCTGAAGCCCAATATCGCCCAGCGCGGCAGCGGCTTTAAGCTGGTGCGCGTCGCGACCGATGCCCGCGATTATCTGGAACAAGTGTCCGGCGACGTACTGGTGCAGGAATATGCGGCGGGGCCCTGCGAGGTAGGGATTTTCTATTACCGCTTTCCGCATGAGGAGCGGGGGCGCATCTTTGCGATCACCGAAAAGATCTTTCCCTCGGTCACGGGTGATGGCCGACGCACGGTGGAACAGCTGATCCTGGATGACAGCCGGGCAGCGATCATGGCCCGCACCTACCTGCATCGCCACCGCGCCATCCGTGGCAAGGTGCTGGCCGCGGGCGAGCGTCTCAAGCTGGTGGAAGCGGGCAATCACTGCCAGGGCTGCATCTTCCGCGACGGGATGCATCTGTGGAGCCCCGAGCTGGAAGCGCGCATCGACCAGATCTCGCGCCAGGTGCCCGACTTTTTCATTGGCCGCTACGACGTTCGATATGCCGAGGATGGCGACATCCTGGCAGGTGAGAATTTCAAGATTCTGGAGCTGAACGGCGCGGCCTCTGAAGCCACCAGCATCTATGACAGCCGTAATACCATCTTCCAGGCTTATGCCACCCTGTTCCGGCAATGGGATCTGGTCTTCGCCATCGGAGCGGCCAATCGCAAGCTGGGACATCGCCCCGCGACCGTGAGCCTCTTGCGGGACGAATGGAAGAAGTACCAGCAGCTTAGCGCCTGCTATCCCATGGCCGACTGATCCGATCCATCTCATGTGCACCGTTTCGTTTCTGCCGACACGCCAAGGATTCATGCTGGCGATGAATCGCGACGAACAAGTCTCGCGGCCTCGTGCCCTGGCGCCGGGCCGCCGCTGGACCGGCATGCGCGCATCGCTTTTTCCTAGCGAGGCGGGCGGCGGCACCTGGATCGGCGCCAGCGATGCGGGGCTCTCTCTCGCCCTGGTCAACTGGTATGCCAAGCCGCAGCGCGACCGCGCTTTGTGCGTCAGCCGGGGGATCATCATTCCGCATCTCTTGGCGGCCGAAAATCTGGCGGAGGTTGCCGCCATGTTCGCCGATCTGCCCCTGGCCAAGATCAATCCATTCCGGTTGATCGCGGCATCCTTGAAAGAGCGGCGCTTGTGCGAATGGCGCTGGGACGGCAAGCGCCTGACTTGCAGCCGGTTCGGGTGGAAGCGCCGGCACTGGTTCTCGTCCGGCTATGACGAAGCGCTCGCGAACAAAAAGCGCGCCGCGGTGGTGCGGGACATCGCCAAGCCGGCGCCCGCAAGATTGCGCAAATTGCATCAATCCCATCTGCCGGACCAAGGGCCTTTTTCCATCTGCATGCATCGCAAGGATGCCAAGACAGTCAGCTATACGGAGATCGTGGCGACGAAATCCGGTGCGGCAATGCGCTATGCCGCTGGATCGCCTTGCACCAAAAAACCGGGAACGCCCCGCCTGCTGTCATTCGCAAGCGGGGCGTAAGAATTAGCCGCGATAGAAGACGCGCCAGATTTTTCCCGTCTGGCTGTCGGTGATGTAGAGCGAGCCGTCCGGCCCAACCGCCACGCCATCGGGGCGTGCGGGATAGTCATTCTGGGTTTTGATCGGGGCGGAGCCGGCGAATTTGTCCGCGAAGACTTCGAATTTGCCAGAAGCTTTTCCGTCATTGCCGATGGGCTGGAACACCACCGCGCCCGGGCGCTGTTCGCCGGAGCGGTTCCAGGAGCCGTGAAACGCGATGAAGGCGCCGCCGCGATAAGAAGCGGGGAACTGCTTGCCGTCATAGAATTTCACATCGACGGGCGCCCAATGCGCGGGAAAGCTGGCCGTCGGCAAGGTGAATTTGGCGCAGCGCGCCGCTTCCCTGCCGTCGCCGCCATATTCGGGGCTGAGCAGAAGCTTCTGCTGGCGATAGTCGAAATAGCAATAGGGCCAGCCGAAATCCGCGCCCTGTTCGGCGCGATACATCACTTCGGCGGGACCGTCATTGTTATCTTCGGCGGTGAAATGTTCCGGATAGAGCAGATCGATCTGGTCGCGGTTGTTCATCACTGTGTAGATCGCGCCATGGGCCCAGGCCACATCGGGCTCTTGGCGCAAACCGGTGACGATGCGGCTGCCGTCTTCCTGTTTCTGGCTCAGCTTGGCGGCGCTGAATTTCCAGATGCCGCCATGCTTCTCCAGGAGCGGGCAGGGATCCTGGCCGGGCGAATCCTTCAACCGGTCGCGCGCCTGGCAGGCGTTGGATGGGCTTCCCACATTGACGTAGAAATTGCCTTTGTCGTCGAAGGCGATGCCTTTGTCGGCATGCTCGCGGGCGCTGTCGAAACCGGAAACGACGATTTCCGGCTGGCCTTGCGGCACCAACTGGCCTGGCGTCATCTTATAACGAACCACCTGGGTCGGCTGGGCGACATACAGATAGCCGTCATGGAGCGCGATGCCGGTGGCGCTGCCATTGTCGGCAAGGCCATTGCCGAATTTCTGCTGCACGTCGAAATGGCCGTCGCCCTTGGAATCGTGCAGCGCCACCAAGCCGCCGGGCTTGCCGCCGCTGGCGCGCAAGGCGACATAAAGGTCGCCATTGGGCGCGGCCACCGCATGGCGCGCATAGCCCAGATTTTCGGCAGCCACCATGGCGCAGAAGCCCCTGGGCAACGTGATGCCGCCATTGTCCGGCGCGCAAGTCGGTGCCGCCGAAGCGGGCGCCGCCGCCATCGCGGACAATCCCAAAATCGAAACCGTCAGCTTCAACATCATCGTCTCCCGTTTGGCGCTGCCGAATTTTCGTTATATCATTTGGAATATCACGCTCGAAAGCCTTTCGCCAGCCGCCCGACCGCGACATGAGGCGGCAACACGGCGTCAGCGCGCCGCGCTGACCGTCCACAATAGCGCAAATTCGACCAGGCCTTTTTCTACCCTATTGCAGCGGCACCGCATAGGCGGCGAATACGCCGGGGTCCTGACCCTTGAGCGGTTCGCGCCGGTAGTTGAATTTGGATTCCAGTTCCCAGGCGGTGTTTCCCACCACCGTCACTGCCACCGGCACATTCAGGCCCTGATTCAAGACTGTGACGGTGGCCTTGTCGCCGTCCAGAACGATGCGGTCGAGACGGCCCTGGCCTTCGGCCAGAAGAATGTCGCCATTGGGTGCCAGCCGCATGCCATCCGGATTCTTCAGGGGCTGGCTGGTGGCGATCTCCGTGACTTTCACGTTTTCTCCACTCCCCTCGACGCGGAGCAGGCGCGCGCTGCTATAGGTGTTCACATAGAGTTTGCCGTCACGGGTGAAGACCAGCCCGTCGATCGATTTGAGATCCGGTCCCGACGCGAATTCCGTCAATTGCCTGGCGCCGGGCACCAGCCGCAAGATGCGGCTTCCGGATGTATCGGCGACCATGGCCGCCCCGTCGGGCGCGATGGCAATATCGTTGCACACGCCGCCGCCAGGGAAGGGATATTTGGCGCGGAATTTCCCGCCCGGCAGATCGAACGCCATCAGCGACGTATCGATATGCGCCGGATCGTCGGTGGAACAGACCCAGAGCGTGCGGCCGTCGGCCAGGACGCCGAGGACCGAATGCATTCCTTCCGTGCCGGCCGGGATGAAGGAAGAGGCTTTGTCCTGTCCCGCCGCGGCTTTGTAGATCCCGCCTTTGGCGAGGCTGCCGATATAGACGTTGCCTGCCGCATCCGAACTCAGGCTTTCGGGAAAGACGCCGGTGTCATCGATGACGATGCGGTCGGCGGCCAAAGCGGGCGTGGTAACCGCCGCCAGGGTGCAGGCGAATAGCATGATGGGCAGATTGCGAAAGGCGATCATGAAACCTCCGGGTCCGAATAATATGTATATACATATGTTCTTGCCGATTTTCCATATCGGTTCGCGCGTCATTGCCACCGCTCCGCGCGGAAAACGGGTTGCCGCAATTGCGCCGCTCAGCGGACGCTGCGAAGATGCCCGCTCCAAGACGCGGACGAATTGTCAATGACCCTGATCCTATTGGCCTATCTGGGTGGCGTCCTCACCATCGTCAGTCCTTGCATCCTGCCGGTGCTGCCATTCGTGTTCGCGCGGGGCGGCCGTCCATTCCTGACGGGTACATTGCCGCTTCTGGCGGGCATGGTCGTGATGTTTGCCGCGGTGGCGAGTTTGGCGGCGGTTGGCGGCGGCTGGGCGGTGAGCGCCAATCAGTATGGCCGCATCGCCGCCATGGTCTTGCTCACGCTCTTCGCTGTCACGCTGTTGTCGCGCACCCTGGCGGATACTCTCACCCGCCCGCTGGTGGCGCTGGGCAACCGGCTGTCCGGCGAGGCGGGCGCGGGATCCGGCATCGGCGCGTCTTTTCTTTTGGGCATCGCCACCGGATTGCTGTGGGCGCCTTGCGCCGGGCCGATCCTGGGTTTGGTGCTGACGGGGGCTGCGATCAGCGGCGCCAGCGTGCAAACCACATTGTTGTTGCTGGCTTATGCCGCCGGTGCGGCGACATCGCTGGCCTTGGCGTTGCTGGTGGGCGGGCGGCTGTTCGCGGCGATGAAGCGATCTTTGGGCGCGGGCGAATGGGTGCGCCGCGCGCTGGGTGTGCTGGTGCTGGCGGGCGTGGCGGCCATCGCCTTCGGACTGGATACCGGTTTTCTGACGCGTGTGTCGCTGGCCAGTACCTCGCGTTTCGAGCAGGGGCTGGTGGACAAATTTTTGCCCGCCAAGCCGGTCAAAGCCGTTGCGGTGGCGGGCAGCAATCTTCCCGTTGAAGGTGTGATTCCGGAATTGACCGGCGCCACCGGCTGGCTGAACACGCCGCCGCTGACCCGCGATGGGCTGGCGGGCAAAGTGGTGATGGTGGATTTCTGGACATACTCCTGCATCAACTGCCTGCGCGCCTTGCCCTATATCCGCGCCTGGGCCGCGAAATATAAAGATCATGGGCTGGTGGTGCTGGGCGTGCATGCGCCCGAATTTGCCTTCGAACGGGATCCCGCCAATGTGAAGAAGGCTGTGGCGGACCTGGGCGTCACCTATCCCGTGGCACTGGATTCCAAACTCGCCATCTGGCAGGCCTTCAACAACCAATATTGGCCCGCGCATTATTTCATCGACGCGATGGGGCGCATCCGCGCCCATCATTTCGGCGAAGGTGAATATGACAAGTCCGAGCGCATCATCCAGACCCTGCTCAAGGAAGCCGGCTACAAGAATGTGCCTGGCGGCATTGTCGATCCGGACGCCGAAGGAGCGCTTGCCGCCGCCGACGAAAACAACATGCAATCGCCGGAGACCTATCTGGGCTATGGGAGGGGAACCGGTTTCGCTTCCAACACGCCGCAACCGGACACAATTGCAACTTATACGACGCCTTACCCCTTAGGCCCCAACCAGTGGGGGCTTACCGGCCGCTGGACCATTGGCGAGGAAAAATCGGTGTCGGCTGCCGCCGGAACCAGGATCACTTTCTATTTCCATGCCCGTGATCTGCATCTGGTGCTGGGGCCCGGCGCCGGCAACAAGCCCGTGCGCTTCAAAGTGACATTGGATGGTCAGCCGCCGGGTACGGCGCATGGCATGGATACGGATGAGGCAGGCAATGGCACCGTAACGGGCCAGCGCCTTTACCAACTCATTCGCCAGCAGGGCATGATCGGCAATCGCACATTCGGCATCGAATTCCTGGATCCAGGCGTTGAGGCTTATGCCTTCACATTCGGATGAGATGACACACATTTGGCAACCATCGCGCCGGGCTTTTGCCTTAAAGGGGAGCCTGGCGTAGGCTTGTCGCATCGATCTATCGGCGGATACCGGTATGAAGCGAAAACCTCTTTACAGCCGCGCCTCCAGGCGGCGCTCCGGTTCGTCGATCCGCGACGAAGGAGCGCCTGTTGCCTGGTCCTTTGAAGAGAACCAGGGATCTTCGCTCGCCGTCGAAATCTGGCGCAAATCCAAAGCCTTTGTGGCGCGGCATGATCGCAGCGTGCCGGCCGCGGCGGCGGTGTTGATCGCTGTTGGTCTGTTCGGCGCCTGGCAATGGTTCCATCCCGGTCCGACCGCGCTGACCCAATGGGATATCGACAATGCCGTTAAATATACGCTGAGCAACACGCCACCTGGCCCCGCCGAAACCACGGTGGCCGCCGCCACGGTGGGACCATCGGTGGTGCGGGTGGATGGGTTCCTGTCGCCCGAACATGCGGCGCAGCAGGCCAAGCTGGAAGCGGCAGAAGCCAAAAAGAATCATCTGAAGATTCAGCCCATGCCGCCGCCCAAATCCTCGGACGGCAAGGATGCGGATAAAGATAAAGCCAAAGACGAAAGTCCCGACTCCACCGGCACAGGTGTCGTGATCGACGACAAGGGCGACATTCTCACCAATCTGCATGTGATCCATTCCACCGATCGCTGGGTGGTGACGTTTTTCGACGGCAGCAAGTCGGAAGCGACCGTGGTGAATGTGCAGCCTGAAAACGATCTGGCGGTGATCCGCACCAAGACCCAGCCCGATGATCTGAAGCCCGCCACTTTGGCGTCGACCGCCAATCTCTTTCCCGGCGACACGGTGGTGGCGGTGGGCTTTCCGTTCGGCATCGGGCCCTCGGTCTCCTCCGGCGTGGTGGCGGGCCTGAAGCGCGAATTCGACGATCCGTCCGAGAAGGACAAACCCACCCTCACCAATCTGATCCAGTTCACCGCGCCCGTGAATCCGGGCAATTCCGGCGGGCCGCTGGTCAATCGCGACGGCGAAGTCGTGGGCATCGTGACGGCGATCTACAATCCCACCGGCCAGCGCGTGTTCGCGGGCATGGCTTTCGCCGTGCCGATCGAGAATGCCGCCAAGGCGGTGGGCAACAATCCTCTTTGACAAAAGGGTTTCGGCATGGCCAGCGGCGCGCATGAAGGGTTGGAGCATCTTCTTTATGAAGTGAAGAAGGTGGTGGTCGGCCAGGATCATTTCCTGGAGCGGGTGCTGGTCGCGCTTCTGGCGGGCGGGCATCTTCTGGTGGAAGGCGTGCCCGGCCTGGCCAAGACCCTGACGGTCTCGACCCTGGCGCGGGCGATGCAGGGCAGTTTCAAGCGCATCCAGTTCACGCCCGACCTTGTTCCCGCCGATCTGGTCGGCACCCGCGTCTATAACCAGAAGAGCGGCGAGTTCAGCACCGTACTGGGGCCTGTCTTCGCCAATCTGGTGCTGGCCGACGAAATCAACCGCGCTCCCGCCAAGGTGCAGAGCGCGCTTCTGGAAGTGATGCAGGAACGCCAGGTCACCATCGCGGGCGAAAGCCATCCCGTGCCCAAGCCATTCGTGGTGATGGCGACGCAGAATCCGATCGAGACCGAAGGCACATATGCCTTGCCGGAAGCGCAGGTCGACCGCTTCATGATGAAGGTGCTGGTGGGTTATCCCAGCGAGGACGAGGAGTTCGTGATCGTCCAGCGCGTCACCGGCATGGCCGCCGCTATCGGCGCGGTCACCACCACCGATGAATTGCTGGCGATGCAGGCGCAGGCCCGCAAGATCTATATCGATCCGGCCTTGGTCACCTATGCGGTGCGGCTGGTGGCGGCGACCCGCGATCCGGGCCGGGCAGGCCTGCATAGCCATTCGCGCTTCATCCTGTATGGAGCAAGCCCCCGCGCCACCATCGGCCTGATCGAGGCGGGACGGGCGCTGGCCTATCTGCGCGGCCGCGATTATGCGCTGCCCGCCGATGTGGTGGATGTGGCGGCCGATGTGCTGCGCCACCGGGTGGTGCCATCCTATGAAGCGCTGGCCGAAGGCGTCGGCGCCGACGATCTGGTGCGCGACATCATGCGGGCCGTGCCCGCGCCCGAAAAGGTTTTGGAGCGCCATGACCGCGCCGCGAACGCCTGACGCGGTTCTTCGCCGCCTCGACCTGAAGATTACCCGGCGGCTGGAGGGTTTGCTGCAGGGCGATCACCGCACCGCGTTTCGCGGCCAGGGCTTGGATTTCGCGGACTTGCGCGAATACCAATATCACGACGATGTGCGGCACATGGACTGGAACGTCACCGCGCGGCTTCAGATTCCCCATGTGCGCGAATTCCTGGAAGACCGGGAGATCACCGCCTGGTTCCTGCTCGATATGAGCCCATCGATCGATTTTCAGTCGGTGAGTGTCTCCAAGCGCACGGTGCTGTCCGAATTCACCACTCTGATGTGCCGGTTCCTTTCGGGCAAAGGCAATCGCGCGGGCGCTCTGTTGTTCACCGGCGGGGTGGAGCACATGGTGCCGGCGCGGGGCGGACGGCGGCAATTTCTGGTGCTGCTGGACGCGCTCACCCGCTACCGGGCGCCGAAAAAAACGCAAGCGACGGACCTCAAGCGCGTATTGACCGACGCGGGCAAGATGATCCGCCGCCGTTCGCTGGTCTTTGTGGTGTCCGATTTCATCAGCGCTCCCGGTTGGGAAAAGCCGCTCGGCCAGCTTGCCAGCCGTCACGACGTGATCGCGGTCCGTCTCACCGATCCGCTGGAAGTGCGCTTGCCCGATCTGGGCCTGATCACCTTCCAGGACGCGGAGAGCGGCGACCAGCTTTTCGTCGATACCCATGACAAGGGCTTTCGCGCCCGCTTCGTTGCCGCCGCCGAAAGACGGAACGAGGAATTGATGACCGCGTTCACGGCAGCCGGTGTGGATGCCTTGGAGCTGTCCACCGAAGACGATGTCGCGGACGCGGTGCTGCGTTTCGCCGACATGCGCCGCCTGCGTTTCGCAAAGAAGACCGCATGAAGGAATGGGCGATCAAGGCTTGGGGTTTGGTCCCGCATATCGGCTTTCTCTGGCCGATGTTTCTGTGGCTGCTCATCGCCGTTCCGCTTGCGGTGACTCTGTACGTGCTGTTCCTGCGCCGCCGCAAGAAGTCGGCGCTGCGCTATGCCAATATGGCGATGGTCAAGAGCGCCGCGGGGGCGATGGGCTGGCGGCGCCATGTTCCGCCCGCGCTGATGCTGGCCGCACTCACCTTGTTGCTGCTGGCGATGGCGCGGCCCACCGCGCTGGTCAGCCTGCCATCCTCCCGCGCCGTGGTGATGCTGGCAATGGACGTGTCGGGCAGCATGCGCGCCGCCGATGTGAAGCCGTCGCGCATCGAAGCGGCCCAGGCCGCCGCCAAGCAATATATCAAGGACCAGCCCAAGGACGTTCAGATCGGCATCGTCGCCTTCGCCGCCACCGCGCTGACGGTCCAGAATCCCACCACCGACCGGCTGGCGCTGAACGCGGCGGTCGACCGGTTCGAGTTGCAGCGCGGCACGGCGGTGGGCAGCGGCATCCTGGTTTCGCTCTCCACCATTTTCCCCAAGGAAGATTTTCCGATCAGCAATTTCGCCGGCGGCGGTTTTGGCAACGGCAATGGCGGTTACGGCTTTGGCGGCGGCGACCGCTTCAACCGCTTTGGCGGGCGCGCATTAGGTGATCGGGGCAAGGAGCCTGCGCCCAAGAAGAAGCATGTGCCGGTCGAGCCGGGTTCCTACAAGAATGCGGTGGTGATCCTGCTTACCGATGGTCAGACCAATGCGGGCTATGATCCGGTGGAAGCGGCGCGGATCGCGTCGGAATATGGCGTGCGCGTTTATACGGTGGGCTTCGGCACCACCAAGGGCAATGTGGTGGGCTTTGGCGGCTTTTCGATGCGCGCCCAGCTGGACGAAACGGCGCTGAAAAAGATCGCGGACATGACGCGGGGGCGCTATTTCCACGCCGCCAGCGCCGACGACCTGAAGCAGGTCTATAGCGTCCTTTCCAAGCAACTGGTGATGGAGACCAAGGAGATGGAAATCACCTCCTTCTTCGCGGGGCTGGCCGCCCTTCTGATGCTGGCTTCCGCCAGCCTGTCGCTAATCTGGTTCGGCCGGGTGCTCTGACGGCGCTCCAAGACCGTTGCAAAGCCGCCCGCTATCGCTCCTAATCCCGGAAACGGGGGGATATTGCATGGCTGATTCCGGTCATATGGCGGACGCGCACCATGTCCGCGGCCGCCTCTTGCGCATTTTCGGGCTGGGTTTCGGCCTGGCGGTGGTGCTGGGCGGCGTGATCGGTTCAGGCATTCTGCGCAATCCGTCCGTGGTGGCGGCGGGTTTCCTCGATCCCACCTGGATCATTCTGGCCTGGCTGGCCGGTGGATTGTTCCTGGCGGTGGATGCCATGCCGACCGTGGAACTGGGCGCGGCGATTCCACAATCCGGCGGGCCTTATCCCTTGGCTGTGCGGGCTTTGGGACCGTTCGCCGGTTTCTTTGTCGGCTGGGCGGATTGGCTGCAACTGATTTTCTCCACCGGCTTCATCGCCGTGGCGTTCGGCGAGCAGGTGCAGCGGCTTGGGCTGCTGCCGGGACTGACCACGGGCGAGATCGCGGTGCTTCTGGTATTCGCATGCGGCGCCCTCAACTTCATCGGCGCCAAGGTCGGCGGCATGTCCCAGAGCATCGGCAGCGCCTTGAAGGCGCTGGGCCTTTTGGTGATCGTGGCGGTGTTGTTTCTGGCGCCTGGAAAAGCCGGCGTTGTTGCCGCGCCGCCTCCGCCCGCTTTCAGCTGGATCGCCGCGGCGGTGGCGATCCGCGCCATTTATGGCGCCTATGGCGGCTGGGAAGCGGCGGTCTATTTTTCCGAGGAATTGCACGAGCCGGAACGCAATGTGGCGCGCGCCACCTTCGGCGGCATCGCCTTGGTGACGGTGATCTATACGCTGATCAATGCGGCGGTGCTGCATGTGCTGCCCATGGGCGTCTTGACCCACTCGACCCTGGCGGTATCCGACGCCATGGCGGCGGTGCTGGGACCGGGCAGCGGCGTGGTGGTGACCGTGGTCGCGATGTGGTGCGTCGCCACCATCGCCAATCTCCAGGTGATGGAACATGTGAGGAATACTTACGCCATGGCGCGTGAAGGCAGGCTGCCCTCTGTGCTGGCCAATGTCTCCAAAAGCGGCACGCCGCGGGCTGCTCTGGGCGTGGTGGTGGTGGCGACATCGCTGGTGATCCTGGGTGCGGATCACATCAAGGGCGGCCTCTACGAAGTGCTGCTCAACCTCTACGCCCCCAACATCATGATCATCTTCCTGCTGTTGAGCATTGGCGCGATCCGCCTGCGGCAGAAAGAGCCGGACCTGCCCAGGCCCTACAAGATGCCGCTTTATCCCTTGCCCGCCCTCATCGCCATTGCGGCCAATGGTTTGCTGGTGGTGCTGTTCGTGGTGTCGGACTGGCGTACCGGGCTTTATTCGCTGCTGAGCCTGTCTTTGGCGTTCCCGCTTTACTTTTTGGGGCGCGGCCGTAAATCGTCGTGAGATGAGCGGCAAGAAGCATGTCCTGCCCGAACGATTGAAGCCGGGACTGACCTTGGTGTTCTGCGGCACCGCGGCGGGCCGGCAATCGGCGCTGCAGAAAGCCTATTATGCCCATGCCCAGAACAAATTCTGGCGCACCCTGCAGGAAATCGGCCTGACCCCGCATTTGTTTGCGCCCCGGGACTATCCGGCGCTTTGGGATCTGGGGATCGGGCTGACCGATATCGCCAAATTTGCTTATGGCATGGATCACCAACTGCCCAAGGGTAGTTTAGGGCAAGATGCCGCCGATGCGCTTAAGGCTCGCATTCAAAAAGTGGCGCCGCGCTTTCTGGCCTTCACCAGTCTTACGGCGGGACGCACGGTGATGGGCAAGCACGCCTCACCGGGCCGGCAGAGTGAAAAGGTCGGCATCACCGAAGTCTGGATCCTGCCATCGCCATCACCGCTCGCCAGCAATCACTGGGACATCGCGCCCTGGCGCGCCTTGGCGAAAGCCGTGCGGCGCGCGCAATAACGCGGCGGCCGGGCGTCGTCAGCCGACCCGTCTGGCCACCGTCAGTCCCAAGATGAGCAGCACCAGGAATATGGCGATGAAGATAAAGAAAAGAGTTTTTGCAATGGCGATCGAGGCTCCCGCCACGCCGGTGAAGCCCAGAAGCCCCGCCACCAGTCCGATCACCAGGAAAATAAGCGCCCATCGCAGCATCGGAATATCTCCTCGCGCAGATCTCCAAGGAAATGCGGGGCGGCGTGCTAAGTTCCCGCCGGGCACTGCGCCTTGTCCATCAGCCAGTCCCGGAACAGAGGCATGGCGGAAGACTGCGCCCGGCTTATCAAGCGCGTGAGCCAATAACATCCCAGATCCGCTTCGATTGCGAAAGGCTGGATCAGCAGGCCCGCTTCCAGCTCGCGCCGGAACATGGCCACCGGCACTAGCGCCACCCCTTCGCCCCGCAAAGCCGCCTGCACCATGATCCAGGACGAATCGAACAGCGGTCCCCGCGCCGCGATATTCGGCACGCCGGCTTTTTCCAGCCATTGCGGCCAGTCGGATGCACGGTAGGAGCGCAGCAGGGGAAATTCCGCGAGATCGGGCGGCATACGCAGGCGCTTCGCGGTTTGCGGCGAACAGACCGCGGAGCATGGCGCATCCATGACCTTTTCAGAATGGATGCCGTGCCAGGCGCCGTCGCCGAAGCGGATGGCATAGTCCAGGCTTTCGCCCGCCAGATCGACTTTGTTGTTGTTGGTGAGAAGCCTGAGATCGATCGCGGGGTTGCGGGCCTGGAAATCCGGCAGCCTCTCCAGCAGCCAGCCCACCGCGAACGTGCCCACCGCGCCGACGGTCAGCGCTTCCTTCAAGCGTCCGCCCTCGAACTGGCCCAGCGCACGCGACAAGCGCTCGAATGTTTCGCTTACTGGCACCATCAGGGCGCGGCCTTCATCGGTGAGGACCAGTCCGCGCGGCGTGCGGCGGAAAAGCTCCAGGCCCAGCTTTTCCTCCAGCCCTTTGACCTGGTGGCTGATCGCCGCCTGGGTCACCGACAATTCCAGCCCGGCGCGGGTGAAGGACAGGTGCCGTGCCGCCGCCTCGAAGGCACGCAGCGCACTGAGCGAAACGGAGGAGATGTTGATTGGGTTATTAGAAAAACTTGTGGCAGACACGAGACAATGTCCTTTGCGCGCGAAATCCGGCTTGCGGCATGGTGGCAACCTAAGCACAGAGAGGCGTGGTCATGAATAATTTTCATCGCAGAGGTTTTTTGCTGGCCGGTGCCGGCCTGGTGGCAAGCGGTCTGCCGGTCCGGGCGGCGGGGAATTTCCGCCAGGCCATGGCGGCGCTGGAAGCGCGTCTGGGCGGGCAGGCCGGGCTTTCAGCCCTCGACATGGGAAGCGGCCGGACTCTGTCCTGGCGCGGTGGCGAGCGTTTCGCCATGTGCTCGTCTTTCAAATGGGTTCTGGCGGCGGCGGTCCAGAAAGAGGTGGAGGAGAGCCGTCTGAAATCCGGCCAGGTGATCCGCTATTCCGCGAAAGCACTTTTGCCCCATTCCCCGCGCACCGAGGCGCATCTGAAGGATGGCGGCATGACGGTGGATGATCTATGCGCCGCGGTGGTGGAGGCCAGCGACAATGGCGGCGCGAACCTGCTGCTGGAGCGCGTGGGCGGGCCTGAGGGTCTGACGCGCTTCTTGCGCGAGGCTGGCGACACCGTCACGCGGCTGGACCGAAATGAACCCAGCCTGAATTCCAATCGGCCGGGTGATCCGCGCGACACCACCACACCGGATGCGATGGTGGGGACGATGAAGCGAATTTTGACCGGCGATGTGTTGCAGCCGGTTTCGCGGGACAAGCTGCTGGACTGGCTGCGCAACAGCGAGACAGGCGCAAAGCGCTTGCGCGCGGGGTTGCCTGCCGGCTGGAGCGTGGGCGACAAGACCGGCACGGGCACGCGGGGCGCGACAGTCGACAATGCCATCGCCTGGCCGCCGGGACGGGCCCCCATCCTGATCGCGGCCTATCTCAGCGGTTCGGCCAAGCCCATCGAGGCGCTGGAAGCCGGACATGCGGAAATGGGCCGCCTGACCGCCGATTCGTTCGCCAAAGGCTAAGGCGCGCGGGAAGGCTCGGCACCGGCGGGCGGTGGCAGGGCCAAGGCCCATTGCACGATCTGGTCCACCGCCTTTGCCAGCGCCACATTCAAGGCCTGAACCACGGCATCGACGCTGTTCGCCGAGGCGGGTTCGGTGAGGTTGACGGAAAAATTCGCCAGGATCTTGCGTGACTTGGTATCGGACATATGGGCAATGATCGTCACCGCCACATTCGGCGCGCCGTCGGGGGTGGCGTAGCGCGCCTCGAAGTCACGCAATTCGGTGGAGAGTTGATAATCCGATTGCAGCGCGTCTTCATCCCGTGACACCGCATCGATGCGGCCGCTGGCCTCGAAGCCGGCCAAGAGTGCCGTCTGCACCAGATCGGGCAGGCGGTCAGGCCAAGCGGCCTTGGCGTAATAGTCGAGCTGCATGCCGTTTCTGGCCAATGCAATGCGCGCACTGTCCAGATTGCCCGCTGCAGCGGGTTTTTGAATTACAAGCGCCCAGCCGACTTTGGCGCCGGAAGACTGCGTGGCCGGTACCGTTGGACGCAGTGCATAAATCTGCGGCGCGTCGGGTGGGCCGATCAACTTGTCCAGGCTGCCGCATGCCGTGAGCGCCAACGAGGACCCGGCGATCAGGACCAGCCGGCGATCCAAATGAAGCAGGGAATCATTTCTTTTCATTGGGGTCATATCCCTTGCGGCGGTCGCCGAACAAAAGCTTGGTGGGCTCCCGGTTGAGCTGGTCGGAGAAGCGGGTGAGGCTGGTCACCAGCCGCCGCATCTCATTGACCAGGCTGGAAAGCTGGCTCAAGGCATCGCCCTTGAGGAAGGCATCCGCATCGTCCGCCACTTTGTTGAATTTGCTCACCGTCACATCGACGTGATCGAGCGTGGGCTTCAGGGTGGCGGACGCATCGCGCAGATTGGCCGTGGCGGTATTGGCGTTCTTGATCGTGGCGTCGATATCGGCCGAACGCTTGGCGATGGCGGAAGTCGTTTGATCCAGGTTGCTCAGAACATTGGTCAGGGATTTGCGGTTCTGGTCGCTGAGGACATCGTTGAGACGGGTCACGGCGACATTGAGCTTGGCCACCACTTCGGGCGCCGACTGTTCCAGCTGTTGCAAGGTCGATTGCTTGGCGCGGATGACGGGATAGTCCTGGCCTTCCTTGGCCGTCAGGACGGGCGATTTGGCGGTGCCGCCGCTGATCTCGACATAGGTGCCCCCGGTCAGGCCCTGGCTTTCGATCGAGGCCTGGCTGTCCTCGCGGATGTTGAGATTGGGCTGGACCTGCATGGTGACGATCACGCTTTGCGGATCGTTGGGATTGAATTTGAGCTCGGTGACCCGGCCCACATCGATGCCGTTGTAGCGGGTGACGGTGCCCTTGCCGAGGCCCGTCACCGGACCTTTGAAATAGGTCTGGTAATAAGCCCATTCCTGGCTGTACTGCGCGCCCGCGAGCCACATGATCGTGATCACCAGCCCGATGACGCAGGCCAGCACGAAGGCGCCGACCGCGACGTAGTTGGCCTTGGTTTCCAAGCATGCCTCCTAACGCAGCCCGGCCAGCGCGGCGTGCCCGCGGGGACCGGAGAAATATTCGTGAATCCAGGGCGTGGTGTCTTTGCGCAATTCCTCGATCGTTCCGGTCTTGATCTTCTTGTCGACCAGGACGGCGATGCGGTCGGTGATGGCGGCAAGACTGTCCAGGTCGTGCGTGACCATGAAGACCGTCAAGCCCAGGCCTTCCTGAAGCTCGGCGATCAGTTCGTCGAATTGGTTGGCGGAAATCGGGTCCAGGCCCGAAGTCGGTTCGTCCAGGAACAGCAGCTCCGGATCGAGCGCCAAAGCGCGGGCAAGACCCGCGCGCTTTTTCATGCCGCCGGAAAGCTCGGACGGAAGCTTTTGCGCCGTGTCGGGCGGCAATCCCACCAGCGCGATCTTCATCGCCGCGATCTCGTCCATCAATTCCTGGGACATGGGCGTATATTCGCGCAAGGGCACCTGGATATTTTCCGCGATCGTCTGGGAGGAAAACAAAGCGCCCTCCTGGAACAACACGCCCCAGCGCATTTCCAGCGAGCGCATGCGCGAGCCTTCGGCATGGCCGGCGCGCTTGCCGAAGACTTCGATTACGCCCTCTCTGGGCGCATTCAAGCCGATGATAGTGCGCAGCAGGACCGATTTTCCCGATCCCGAACCGCCCACCAGGCCCAGCACCTCGCCGCGATAGACATCCAGGTCGAGATGATCGTGGATGATCTTTTTGCCGAAGCCCGTCACCAGGCCTTCGACATGGATGACGATGTCCTTCTCGGCTTCTTCGGTCTGCTTTTTCTCCGCTGGCATCAGATCCCCAGCACCGAGAACATCACGGAAAAAGCCGCGTCCAGCACGATCACCAGGAACACCGACTCCACCACCGAGCGGGTGGTAAGCAGGCCCACGCTGGCGGCGTTGCGCTCGACCTGAAAGCCCTCATAGCAACCCACCAGGGCGATCACGAAGGCGAAGACCGGCGCTTTCACCAGCCCCACCATCAAGGTGCCGACATCGACGGCCTGGTTGAGCTGGCGCAGGAAGACCGGAATGGTGATGCCCAGATCGAAATAGCACATCATCGCGCCGCCGATCAGCGCCATGATGTTGGCATAGAAGGTGAGAAGCGGCAGCGAGATCACCAGGCCGATGACGCGGGGCAGGACCAGCGTGTCCACGGTGTTCAGCCCCATGGTCTGCATGGCGTCGATTTCCTGATTGACCCGCATCGAGCCCAGATGGGCGGTGAAAGCCGAGCCGGACCGCCCCGCCACGATGATGGCGGTGATCAGCCCGCCGATTTCGCGCAGCACGCCCACGCCCAGAAGATTGATGGTGAAGATTTCCGCGCCGAACCGTTTCAGCTGGTCCGCCCCTTGATAGGCGAGGACGATGCCGATCAGAAAAGCCAACAGGCCGACAATGGGCAGGGCGCTGATGCCGGTCTCCTCGACCTGGACTGCCATGGCCGCGAAACGCAGATTCTTGCGCGGGGCGGCGAGCATTTCGCCGGTCTCGACGGTGACCCGGCCCAGATAGCCCAGCATGCGCCAGGCCTGGCGCCCGGCTTCGACCGTGGCCTTGCCGATGCGGTAGAGCCGGTAATGCCAGGGACTCATCCGCGGCGCGGATTGGCCATGTCCTTGCTTTTTGTCGTCGCGATCGAGATTTGCCAGAAGGCTGGCATAGCGTTCCGGCACCTCGAGGGCGCCCACCCCGCGGCCCGCCTTTTCCAGGGCCCGGTGGGTGCGCAGCAAAAGCCAGGCGCCGCTCGAATCCAGTTTCTCCACGGCGCCGGCGTCCATGGCGGTGATATCGCCTGACCCGGCATCGAAATCGCGCAATTGCCGATCCAGCCGGGCGCTTTCGGTGATGGTCCAGCGGCCGCCCGCCTTGAACACGCCCTGTTCGATCTTGAACCAGGCATCTGTCCCGTTTTCGATGCTGGCCATGGCGGGAACCCTAGGTGAACCTTCAGGAATGCGGCAGGTTAGCAGAAAGTTCCCTTGCATTGAGGACCGTCCGGCCTTCGCAGCCTACTTTTGCGCGCCGCCGCGTCAGCGCTGCTATGGGCACCCTATGCGTCACACGCGGAGGGGGTGAGCGTGGCGATCTGCTGCGCGAATGGCCCGAGACAAGACGCGCGGGCTTGGCTGACCTATCATTCCGTCTCTCAAAACTGGGTTTTCACAAAATGGATTATGTGCGGCTGGGCCGGACCGGTCTGGAAGTTTCGAAATTTTGCCTGGGGTGCATGACCTATGGCGCGCCCAGCTGGCGGGACTGGGTGCTGGACGAAGAAGCCAGCCGGCCTTTCCTCAAGCGGGCGCTGGAAGCGGGCGTCAATTTCTTCGACACGGCCGACATGTATTCGCTGGGCGCCAGCGAGGAAATACTGGGCCGCGCCATCCGGGATTTCGCGGACAGCCGGCAGTCGGTGGTGCTGGCGACCAAGGTCTATTTCCCCATGGGCGAGGGACCCAATCGAAGCGGCTTGTCTCGCAAGCATATCCTGGCGTCGATCGACGAATCCTTGAAGCGGCTGGGCACCGATTATGTCGATCTCTATCAGATTCATCGCTTCGATCCCGAAGTGCCGATGGAAGAGACCGTGGCGGCGCTGGATGCGGTGGTGAGATCGGGCAAGGCCCGTCACATCGGCGCTTCGTCCATGTATGCCTGGCAATTCGCCAAATATCTGGGCTTGCAAGAGCGCAGCGGCGCAGTCCGCTTCGCCTCGATGCAGAATTTCTACAATCTGGTCTATCGCGAGGAAGAGCGGGAGATGATTCCGCTTTGCCGGGATCAGGGTGTGGGCGTGATCCCCTGGTCGCCCCTGGCGCGGGGATTCCTGGGACGCAGTTCCGCCAGCGCACTCGAAGGACAGAGTACCCGCGCCAAAAGCGACAATGTCCTGGACATGGAATTCGACACCAACGATATCGCGACCTTGACGGCAGTGGAAAAGATCGCCGCCGCACGTGGCGTATCCAACGCCCAGGTGGCAATCGCCTGGCTGATGCAGAAACCTGGCGTCACCGCACCGATCGTGGGCGCCTCAAAGCCCAAGCATCTGGAAGACGCCATCGCGGCGGTGTCGTTGAAACTGAGCGACGAAGAAGTGAAGGCGCTGGAAGCGCACTACCAGCCGAAACCGGTGGCGGGTAACCTCAGATAGCGCTCCTCGTCCGGCCGCTCGCCCAAGCTCGTGGCGTTCGTCGCTTTCGCGGGTCCACCGGACCTGCTTACGTCGCTCCTCACCCTTCGACAGGCTCAGGGTGAGGAGAAGGTTCGCGTCGAAGCGACGCTGGCGCATCGAGTTTGAGCGCGGCTAGCACGAGGAATTTTGCGCGCGGAGCAGGAGCGCCGAGCGAAGTGGACTTAAACGTCCATGAGCGAAGGCGCGACGAACTCCGCGTGCAAAAGGACCGTGCTAGAGAGGCCACCAGTCGAGCTGGTATTTATAGTCCTTATCCGACTGCGCCTGGCTCCAGCCGCCGCCCAATGCGATGTACAGGCTGACATTGGAATCGAGGCGCGCCAGCTTGGTCTGCACCAGTGTGTCCTGTGCATTGAACAGCGACTGCTGCGCCTGCAGCAGCGACAGGATGTCGATGGTGCCTTCGCGATATTGCAGTTCGGAGATGCGGAAGGCTTCGGTCGACGCGCGCACTTCCTCGGTCAGGGCCACCAGCTGATCATTGTTGGCGGACACCTGGCCCAACGCGGATTCCACATTAGAAAGGGCGGTGAACACGGTCTTGCGGTAGGTGGCGATCTGCTCCCGCTGCTGGGCGAGGGCGAGGTCGTCCTGCGCCTTGAGGCGGCCGCCGTCGAAGATGGTCTGCACCAGCGAGGCGCCGATGCTCCAGGCCATGCTGCTGGGGCTGAACAGCGTGTCGGCGAAGCTGCTGCTATAGCTGCGTCCAGCCGTCAGATTGACCACCGGGAAGAAGGCGGCGCGGGCCGCATCGACATTGGCATGCGCGGCGAAGAGATTGGCTTCGGCCTGGGCCACGTCAGGGCGGCGCAGCAGCAGTTCCGACGGCATGCCGGCCTGAACCGACGGCGACATGATGCCGTTCAGATTCTGCGCATTGACGTCGAAGCCTTCGGGGCTGCGGCCCAGAAGGATCGCCAGCGCGTAGCGGGCTTCGCGCTCCTGTTCGATCAGGCCGGGCAGGCGGGCTTCCTGGGTGGCGACCAGTGACTGTTCCTGAGCCAGATCCAGATTGGAGGACACGCCGTTGGTGACCTTGGCCTGGACCACGGTCAGGATGCGCTTGGCCGCGTCGATATTCTGACGGGCGATGACGATGCGCTCGCGCGTCGCCAGCACGGTGAAATATTGCTGGGCCACGCTGGAGGCGACGGTGAGACCCACCACCGATTCCGCATAGCGGGCGGCGCGCAGATTTTCGCGGGCCTGATAAAGCTTGTCGCGATAAAGGCCCCAGAAATCCGCCGAATAGCTGGCGGCGACGCCGGCGCCGAAGCTGTTGAAGGTGCGGCTGACGCCGCCCAGTCCATTGGTGCTGGTCGAACCGGAGCTGGTGCGCTGGCGGTTGGCGTTGCCTTGAAGGTTGATGGTGGGAAGCAGGTTGGAGAAGGCGACCCCGTCCTGCGCTTCGGCCTGCAGCACGCGGGCAGCCGCGGCGGAAAGATCCAGATTCTCCTTTTGCGCCGTCTGCATCAGGGCCGGCAGTTCGTCCGACCGGAAATTCATCCACCAATTGGCTTCCGGCCAGATCGGGGCCTGCTTATCTACCACCGGCGCGGTGAAAGCGGGGGGAACGTCGCCGGGCTTGTCCAGGGGGGTGGGGTTGGGCGTGGTGCAGCCGGCCGCCACAAGGGCAATCATGCTGACGGACAGACCGCGGAAAATCGCTTTCATCGAACACTCGTTAAGCTATTGAAGCCGGACGGCCCCCGATTGGCGCCCCCTCATACCCGGCGCATGGCAATGCCGCAAATATGGCGAGGTGGGGCCTTTTAACAAGGGTGGGGACTGTAAAGCTTTGTCGCGGCAGGGCCGGTATTCGGGACTTTTCGGTCCGGAAGCGGGTTCCGGAGGCAGCCGGCCGTGAAATGAACGGCCGGACTGATGGCTTTACGTGGGGGGCACCAAAGCCGGTCCGGCCGTCCGTGTGGCTGTATCCCTTGGTGGAGCGCCGAATGGACACAAAGCCGAAGCCAGATTGATCCCGTCGCGATAGGTGGGAAAGATCGGAAGCCCTCGAAATTTGTAATGGAATGTCGCCAATCCTACGCGCCTAAGAAAGGTGGCGAAGGAAATCGCCCGCAGGGTCCGATTGCGCTTTTTTAACCTGCTCTTTTGAGGACCCTTTTTTTGAAGATGGAGTCAGCCCGCCGATTCCGCATCAGGAATGATGATGACACTTCCGTGACCATACGAAATCCTTTTTGCCCCATCCGAAATGAGGTCCGCATGACCATGCCGTATATCGCGCCAATCCTGTTGCTGTGCTGCTCCAATGTCTTCATGACATTCGCCTGGTATGGCCAGCTCAAATTCCCCAATACGGCCTTGTGGATTCTGATCCCTTTAAGCTGGGGCATCGCCTTCTTCGAATATCTTCTCGCCGTCCCCGCCAACAAGATCGGCCATCAGGTCTATTCGGCGGCGCAATTGAAGACGATGCAGGAGGTCATCACCCTGGTGGTGTTCGCGATCTTCTCGGTGACGTATCTGGGCGAGTCCTTGAAATGGAATCACGTTGTTGCATTCGGCTTTCTCGTCTGCGCCGCCTATTTCGCGTTTCACAAATTTTGAAATTCAGGTAGCCGGCCACGGACTATCGTGAAAACTGTCCACGGGCCTCAGCGGGATCGGCAGCGCGGCATTGGCGCCGATATAAAGCTCCAAGGTCATCTGGTTGCTCGACTTGTCCCATTCCATCTGGGGCGCGAATTCGCCGGGCTTGCGGAAAGTCTTGCCGTCGAAATCGAAAGGCCGTGGCGTGACCGTGTCCCAGGCCGTGGCCAGATCGGCGGCCAGCTCCTCGCGGATCGCCTGAAGCCGTTCCGGCCGGGCGGTCTGCATGTTGGTGATGTCGGGGGCACTGATCTTCACCAGGCCGTCGGCCGTGATCTCCACCCGGGCCGCGACCAGGGTGCCGTTGCTCGCATAGCCGCCTTCCCATTTGCCCTCGGGGGGGTGGGGTTTGGAGCATGCCGTTAACGCCAGAAAAGCCAGAGCGACCGCAATTTTGCGCATTGGGGGCTCGACTCAGGAATGACGGTGTCAGCATACGCTGCCTTGCTGAAAATGTGGACATAACACATATGCCCCCCGAGCATCGGCCAGGAAAAGTGCAGCCCCATACACGGCGTTCATATCATGTGAGGGGCTGCGGTTTTCCGTCCGGCCGTGCGACCAGAAAAGAGACCCTTGCCGGGGGCTCGTCCGATTGATAGGGGAAGGCGTAATTTTGCGCAGGTTTGTCATGCCGTTGCCGAAAGATTTCCTCGCCCAGTCCCTGAACCGCATCCAGCCTTCGCCCACCATCGCGGTGACGCAGAAGGCGCGCGACCTGAAGGCGGCGGGCCGCGACGTGATCGGCCTTGGGGCGGGCGAACCGGACTTCGACACGCCGGACAACATCAAGGACGCGGCCATCGCGGCCATCAGGCGGGGCGAAACCAAATACACCGCCGTTGAAGGCATTCCCGAACTGCGCGCCGCCATCGCCAAGAAGTTCAAGCGCGAGAATGGGCTGGACTATAAGCCGTCCCAGACCTTCGTGGCGCCGGGCGGCAAGACCATCATCTACAACGCGCTCTTGGCGACCCTGAACCCCGGCGACGAAGTGATCGTGCCCGCGCCTTACTGGGTCTCCTATCCCGATATCGTGCTTCTGGGCGGCGGCACCCCGGTCACGGTCGAGACCAAACTGGAAGACGGCTTCCGCCTGACGCCGGAGGCGCTGGAAAAGGCGATCACGCCCAAGACCAAATGGCTGATCTTCAACCAGCCTTCCAACCCCACCGGCGCCTGCTACGGCGAAGACCAGCTGCGCGCGATCACCGATGTGCTGGTCAAGCATCCTCATGTCTGGATCCTCACCGACGACATGTATGAGCATCTTGTCTATGAGGGCTTCAAATTCCGCACCGTGGCGGAAATCGAACCGCGCCTGTACGACCGCACGCTCACCATGAACGGCGTTTCCAAGGCCTATGCCATGACCGGCTGGCGCATCGGCTATTGCGCTGGTCCCGAAGACCTGATCAAGGCGATGGCCAAGCTGCAGTCGCAATCGGCCACCAATGCCGCCTCGATCTCGCAATGGGCGGCGGTCGAAGCCTTGAACGGGACCCAGGATTTCATCCCCGGCTTCCAGAAGCTGTTTGAAGGACGCCGCGATCTGGTGGTGTCGATGCTGAACCAGGCCAATGGCCTGGAATGCCCCAAGCCCGAAGGCGCCTTCTATGTCTATCCGTCCATCCGCAAGCTGATCGGCAAGAAGACACCGGGCGGCAAGGTGATCGCCACCGACGCCGACTTCGCCAGCGAGCTGCTGGAAGCCGAAGGCGTGGCGGTGGTGCATGGCGCGGCGTTCGGATTGTCGCCCTTTTTCCGCATTTCCTACGCGACCTCGAATGCGATCCTGGAAGACGCTTGCGGCCGCATCCAGAAATTCTGCGGCAGTCTGACGTGAGTGACGTTGGCGTGAGCGAAAGCAGCACGCCGGTAAGACGTGTCCGTTGGTATCACCTGATAACACCCCAGGCGGTTGGCCAAGGCGTGCCGGCGCTGCTGCTGCTCGGCCTGACCGTGGTTTGGGCGATGACGGGGCAGCTTCAGGGCGGCACAACGCAAGTGCAAGCCTGGCTGTCCGATTTCACCGGGCTCAATCTGCTCCTGGATTTCTCCAATCTTCTGATCCTGGGCATGGCGGTCTGGATCATCTCACGCATCACCGATCCCATGCTGCCGGCGCGGTTCGTTCCGCCGTCCCGCAAAAGCGTATCGATCGGCGTGGCGGCGGGTCTTGGCGCGGTGGCCGTGTCGGGCATCGTGGAATATCTCAGCGATCGTTATCTGCACACCAATCTGGCGCAGGACAGCACCACCACCATGGTGCTGCCGCATCGCGTCGATCAGTTGGCGCTGGGCGTGCTCACCGTGGCGATCCTGGCGCCTTTGACGGAAGAGGTTTATTTCCGCGGCATCGTGCTGGGCTGGGTCCACCGCCACTGGGGCATGACCTGGGGCATCGGCGTGTCGTCGCTGGTGTTCGGAGTGATGCATTTGAAATGGCTGACCCCTGGGGGGACCAGCGGCATGGTCTCCACCGCGGAGCTGGTGGCGATGGGCGTGCTGTTGGCGCTGGTGGCGGTGCGGACAGGCTCGCTCTGGACCTCGGTCATCACACATGCCGTGAACAATTTTTGCGCGGCGCTGGCGGCGGTCTTTCTGGCTCAATAGGCTTGGCCGGGGCTGTTTGCGCGTGGGTTGGAACTTCCAACTGCTTGTTTTATCGGCATTTCCCGTGCTTCGCCATCGGCAGCGTAAAGGCCGCCTTAAGCAAGTCCGGGCTAAAACGGCCCCATGTTAAAAGGGGCAACATGCCGGCTGGCCGTGATCCTGCTGGCGGTCTCGATCGCGGGGGCGCGCATGCCCGCGCGAGCGGAGGAGAATTTCGGCGCGCTGAGTATCAGCGGCTATGCTGATTTCCGGGTGATCGCCCCGCCTCGCGAAACCGCCTGGCTGAATGGCGGGCTTTCGAAATTCCGCTACGGCAATGACGAAGGAAATTTCCGTTTCGCCGAAGCCGTGGTGCAGGGCCGCTACAAGATCGACGATGCGCTGTCCGCGGTTGTGGTGCTGCGCGGCGAGCCCGAGCAGCGCATCGGCATCGACATGCTGGAAGGTTATGTCTCCTGGCATCCCGCATCGGCGGGCCCATTCAGCTGGTCGGTGAAGGCCGGTGCTTTTTTCCCAACCATCAGCCTGGAGAATGACGATCTGGGCTGGGCCAGCCCTTACACATTGACGCCGTCCGCAATCAACAGCTGGATCGGCGAAGAGCTGCGCACCATCGGCAGCGAAGCCATCTTGCGCTACGACACAAAGCGTTTCGGCACCATCTCGTTTACCGGCGCGGTGACCTGCTGCAACGATCCGGCCGGCATTCTGATGGCACAGCGCGGCTGGGCGATGGATGACAGGCCCGCCGGCATCTTCAGCGATCAGCGTTTGCCCGATGCGACATTGCGCTTGTTCCGGCAGACGCCGCCGGACCGCACGCCCATGTTCGACGAGATCGATGGCCGTCCCGGCTGGTATGCGGGACTGACCTGGCAGATGGCGGGCGTGGGCAAGCTTTCGGTGTTGCGCTACGACAATGAAGGCGATCCCTACAGAATCTCCGGCGAATATCCGGCCTGGGATACGCGCTTCTGGAGTTACGGCGCGCGCACCGGATGGGACGGGCTGGTGCTGATCGCCCAGGGCTTGCAGGGCCAGACGGTGGTGGCCGTGCGGGGCAGTCTTTCCTATACCTTCTTCCAGTCGGCGTTCCTGCTGGCGAGTTATGATCTCGCCGATATCGGTGCGGAGGATTGGCGCGCCAGCGTGCGCGGCGATGTCTTCGCCACCCGCCACCCGGCCGCCACGCCCAGCGTCCTCGACGAAGATGGTCATGCCGCGACGGTGAGCTTGTCCTGGCAGCATTTCGACTGGCTGCGCGTCACCGGCGAGATGATCGCCATGCAGTCGCGACGCCAGGAATATCCGATGGATGGGTTTGCGTCCGCCGCCTTGAGTCAGCAGCAATTGCAGCTGTCGGCCAGATTCTTTTTCTAACGTTATCGATGCAAGGCTGGGCCCGTTTCCCCCGCGCAGGCAGAGCTTGCGCGAGGGAAGGACCCTAGCAGCTCTTGTGCTGCGTAAGGCGGGGGGACTTGCATCACAGCTTTCCGCACCTGAACCTGGGATGAACGGAGCGCATAAGCCGCCAAAATATTGGAAATTTCATCCTTGCGGTTGCAGCTTGAAGCGCCGCACAATCGCATTATCTGGAAGTCCTGAGAGGCGATGCCATGATCCGTACCACCAGTTTGGCCGCATTGACCCTGGCGCTGATGAGCGCCTCGGCTTTTGCGCAATCGAACGCCGCGCCCAACGGGCCGCCGGCACAGATGTCCGCTCCCAACAGTTACGACGAAGATCCCGACGATACGCCCAATCCCCGTTACGACCAGCGCAGCGATCAGCGCGCCGCGCCCCCGCAGCGCACGGCCGAAGAGCAGCGCTCGCGCGATCTGTTCTGCCGCCGCGATGCCGCGGCCCGCACCGGCTATGTCACGCCGGGCCAGGCGGCCGGCCATGAACAGGCCAATGGATCCATCATCGGAACCTTGGGCGGCGCGGCCGTCGGCGCCCTGATCGGCGGAGCGGCTGGCAATGCCGGGGCGGGCGCCGCCAT
>CALMGU010000103.1 GCA_937865685.1 uncultured Alphaproteobacteria bacterium
AATATTGGGCATAAAAATTGGTGAGGTCGGGCACCAGGTCCTTGACCACCGGCATGTGCGGCAAGGGATAAATCGCCACCGCCCCTGAGCAATCGCTGATCGCCTTGGTGCAGGCCAGGGTGTTGCCGCCCTGGATGTTCATCGCGCAGGACCCGCACACGCCTTCGCGGCAGGAGCGGCGGAACGCCAAGGTGGGGTCGATCTCGTTCTTGATCTTGATCAGCGCGTCCAGGACCATCGGGCCGCAGCTGTCCAGATCGACCGTGTAAGTGTCCACCACGGGATTGGCGCCGGTGTCCGGATCGTAGCGATAGACTTTGAATTCCTTGGAGCGTTTCGGTTTCTTTCCATTGGCCGCCGTCTCGGCAGGCCAGATCTTGCCCTTCTTGACCGTCGAGTTTTTGGGCAATGTCAACTGAACCATAAAACGCTCCGAACCTGATTTGCGCCGAGTTTGCCATGCGGAAGTTCAGGCAAACAACCCAGGAATTTACTCGCCTATACCACAATCTGCTCGAACACCCAGGCGGCTTCCACGGGAGTGTCGCGCACCTGCCCCGTGACCACCAGCTGCTCGGTCCGCCGCACCGTGTCCCCGCCAAGATAGACGCTTTCCTCGACGGTCAATTCCCCGCCCCCCGCACGGAAACGCCAGCCTTCCCCGTTGGAGAGCTTGAGCAGGATGCCGCCGCCTTCCAGCTGCGAGATGCGCACATCGGGATGGATATGAAAGCGCAAGGCGAAGGCGAGCGGACCGCCCCGCGTCGTCACCGGCACGATCCGGTCCGCCCCGGTCACCATCTGGCCCTGTGGCGACAAGGTGATTTTGCGTTCATGCCGAAGGCCCAGTTCCGGCACATAGGCGTCATGGCTGGCTTCCACAGTCCATCCCAGCGCGGTTTCGCTGCGCCGGGTCAAAGGCCGTTTGGGTCCTCCGACCAGCCTGGGACCCAGCAGATCGCGCGCCAACCCCGCCGGCAGGACTTGGGCACTGGATTTGTCCGCCAGCGTTAAAGTGGAATGGGCGGCGGTAACCCGGAGCGCGGCATCCCAGCCGCGCTGATTTTTGCCCCCGGCACCGCAATTGACCACCAGCCTGTGCGTTCCCGAACTCATTTCCAACCCTAGAAAGCCGGCATGCGCGCGGTTCGCGAAAGCGCCTTCCGGCACGCGGCCGCAATCGAGCAGGATCTGGCCGCGCCCCGCTGCCAGGCGCTGATAGCCGGAATGGCGGGCGTGACCAAAGGGCTGGCCGCGCACCTCGTCGCGGGACAGAAGGTTCGCGATCGCGCGCGGATTGCCTTCCTGGCCGCCTTGGAACAACGCCAGAGCACCATCGCCGTGACGGAAAAAGCGCAGCATCGGGGCCATGCGGTCGCGCGCATTGCGCAAGCCGTGGGGCGGCTCAAGATCCGCCGCCATCAATGCGTCCATCACCATGGTGAGCGCGTGATAAGCGTGCAGCAGGTCTTCGGGCGAGCGGCCGACATGACCGCCATCGGGCAGGATCTGGCGTTCGATCTCGATCTCAAGCCGTTCCAGACCCGCCGCCAGCCGCGTGGTGCTGTCGTCCATGCAGATGCCGGACAAGGCCAGTGCCGCACCAGCGTCCAGCCGGGGCAGGCCGTCCGGCGCTTCGGCACAGATGCGCTCCAGCATCCGGGCCTGCTCACGCAGGCTGACGAAAAGCCGCGATCGCCACATCATGTCGGAATTGGTGATCACCGGGCGGCTGTGACAGAAGATGGTGATCAGCCGCCGGCCCATCACATGCGGCGACCAGGCCGGCTCCGAATAGCGCCCATGGCGCTTGATCCATTGGCCGATCAGTTCGATGGCGAGCTGGCGCGATGCCTCGCCGCCTGCCGACGACAGGGATGCCAGCCAGGAAAAATCATGCAGCGCTTCCGCCCAAGCGGCCGAGGGCGGGGCGATGTCGAATACCGAGCGGCCTTCCGGTACGTCGACGCTTTCCCCCGCGAAGCGAAACCGCCCGCGCAGCAAGGCGTCCGCATCTTCCAGGCGGCGCGGTTGAAAGTCTTGCGGATGGAACGCGATGTGATCGGCCAAGGGCCCGCGCAGCAGACGGCGGTAAAACCAGTTGCGCCGGATCCCGCTCCGAAGCGGCGCCAAGGCCTGCCAACCCAGAGCCTTCAGCATTTCCGGCAGCAGGTTCAGGGGAACCGCCGCGCGCATCGTCATGCCCTGAGGGCGGCGATATTGGCGGCGTAGCGGGACGGACCGCCCTGGAACACGGCGGTTCCCGCCACCAGCGTGTCGGCGCCGGCCGCAATGGCGCGCCGCGCCGTCTCCGGCGTGATCCCGCCATCGACTTCCAGCGCGATGTTCCGGCCGGTTGCGTCGATGCGTTTGCGCGCCGCTTCGATTTTTCCGATCTGGCTTTCGATGAAGCTCTGGCCGCCGAAGCCCGGATTGACGGTCATGATCAGGATCAGGTCGACCAGATCCATCAGATTGTCGATCGCTTCGATCGGCGTGCCCGGATTGAGCACCACGCCGGGCTTCTTGCCCAGCTTGCGGATATGCTGAAGCGTGCGATGGACGTGAGGCCCGGCTTCCGGATGCACGGTGAGCCCGTCCGCGCCCGCTTCGGCGAAAGCGTCCAGGTAAGGATCGACCGGCGAAATCATCAGATGGACATCGAACGGCTTTTTGGCGTGAGGCCGCAGCGCCTTCACCACTGCCGGACCGATAGTGATGTTGGGCACGAAATGCCCGTCCATCACATCGACATGGATAAGATCGGCCCCGGCCGCTTCGATGGCCTCGATTTCGGCGCCCAGCCGCGAAAAATCCGCCGACAGGATCGAAGGCGCAATCTTGATGTTGCGGGGCATGGCATGGCCTTTCTGCAAGGGCCTAAGTGCCGGATTCCTCCTGGGGCCGCAAGACGCCGGGATTTCGCGCTCGCGCCAGAAGGAAAACCAGGGCGGGCAGCCAGATGATCCGCGATTGATACCGGTCATGGGGGTTGGAGAAGGTTCCGCAGATGATGGCGTTGCCGATCAAGGCGATCAGCACCAGGCCCGGCAGGGCCGCTTCGCTCCCCTGCCCGCGAATCAATGCCCGTTGGAACAGCAGCAGCAGGCCCAAAAGGGACAGCATTCCCACCGTGACATGAATCATGTTGAGGGCTTCAAAACGCAATCGCCCCTGCTGCTGGCGAGCCGCCAGATAGCGCGGAAGCTGCCGAGGGGCCATTTTCTCGAAATCGGGCTTTAGCACCCATTCCTGCGATTCGATTCCGTCACCGGTCTTGAATTCAAAGAACTGCCGCGCGGAATCGCGCACTGCCGCCCGGATCTGCAAAAAGGGGTACCGGCGAATGCTGTCGGCGATGATGCGGTTTTCCTCGCTATGGTCGCCATGAAAGCCGCCCCGTGCCTTGAACAGGCTGTCGGGCGCCCATAGCCAGGCATCGGCACGGGTCTTGAGACGGTTTTTGTAAGCGCAAAGCCGGTACCCGGATTGCGGGCATGTCTCGTCCAGGAGCCGCTTGACGATACCGTCCTGCATCAGCCGCGCGAAAACAAACACCGAACCGGAACGGGTGAGAAACAGCTGAAGGGTGAGAGCATAATTGCTGGCGAAAATCAGGACTAAAGCAAAAAGAAGTGCTCCGGCGGCGGGAAGGATTCTCCGAACCAGAAATGGGCGCGCGAGCCGCAAGACAATCGCGATCAGAAAAAGGCCTCCCATCAAGCCCAGATGCGAGGGATGGCAGGCGACCGCCAGCCCGGTGACAAGGACGATGAGGAGGATGCGCGTGCGCCCCAGAACGCCGGTGCGGAACACGAGAAGATAGGCGCCCAGCACCACCAGGGCGGTCATGCAGTCCGGCTCGACCTGACCGGTGTACCACCCGATGCCGGTCATCAGCATCAGCGCCAGCCCGATGCCGACCAGTTCCTTCAGTGACAATCCAGGGACTTCGATGCAGGCCGTCTCCGCGATCAGCCAGCCTGTCAGGCCCGCCTGCAGAATCACCACCGGCCAGAGACTGTAGCCGGCTCCCATGACGCGCAGCAGAAGCGAATAGACCGGCGAGCGCTCGGCCAGGAAGACGCCTTCAAGGCCTTCGGCCAGATAGCCGCCGGTATCGTAGAAGACCAGGGGAAAGCCGTTCCACAAGGCAATGGCGAGAAACAGGCCCGTCAGGATGGCTACGCCCAACGCAAGCTTTGCCCCGCGCAGCGGCCCGCGCCTGCTTTCTGCTCCAACGGATCCGGTCTGCCCCACGGGGCGCGACAATGCCGCAAAGCGCCCGCCGGTGCGACAGCAAAAACCGGGGAAAAATGGGCATTCTGTGCGGTTGACTAACGAGGCTTCGCCCCTAAACTCCGCCCGGTTCGCAAAGCAGCATTTTCGAGGGTTTAATGGCGGATCATCCGCAAAGACCGGGCCATGAACGCCCCCTCTCCCCCCATTTGAGCATCTATCGCTGGCAAGTGACCATGCTGGCCTCCATCACCCACCGCGCCACCGGCATCGCGCTGGCGGTCGGCACTTTGGTGCTGGCCTGGTGGCTGGTTTCGATTTCCAACGGGCCCGAAGGGTATGAAAGCTTCATGGCGGTGGCGGCAACGCCGATCGGGCTTGTGATCCTGTTCGGCTTTGCCTGGTCTCTGGCCTTCCACATGCTGAACGGCATTCGCCACCTGGCCTGGGACATGGGATACGGCTTCAGCAAAGTCACCGCCACCCAGACCGGTTCGCTGGTCTATGTTCTGTCGCTGCTGATCGCGGTCGCGGTCTTCGCGTTTGTTTGGACCGGTCACGGGGGGTATCTGCAATGAGTACCCCTTTGCACAAAGTTCAAGGGCTGGGCGCTGCCCATTCGGGCACGGGTCATTTCTGGCGCCAGCGCATCACCGCGGTGGCGCTTGTGCCGCTGGGTTTGTGGTTCACCTATGCGATCCTGGGCCTGATCGGCACCAATGAAGTGGCAATCCTCAGCTTCCTGGCGCAGCCCTTGAATGCGCTGCTGATGGCCGCTTTCGCCGCGACCATGCTGTATCACATGTCCTTAGGGCTGCAGGTGGTGGTGGACGATTATATTCACGGCACGGGAACGAAGATTTTCTGCCTCCTGCTGATCCGTTTCATGATGATCGCCACCATGGTCACCTGCATCTTCGCCTTGATCCGCATCGCTGCTTCCACCTGATCCTGTCTTGAATTCCATTTCCAAAATCAGAGACGTCCATGTCCGCTTATGAAATCGTCGACCACACTTTTGACGTCGTTGTCGTGGGCGCCGGCGGCGCGGGACTACGCGCCACGCTGGAATGCGCGACCCAGGGCCTGAAGACCGCCTGCATCACCAAAGTGTTTCCCACCCGCAGCCACACGGTGGCGGCGCAGGGCGGGGTCGCCGCTTCGCTGGGCAATATGGGCCAGGACGACTGGCGCTGGCACATGTACGACACGGTCAAGGGATCGGACTGGCTGGGCGACCAGGACTCCATCGAATATCTGTGCCGCAACGCGCCGGAAGCGGTCTACGAATTGGAGCATTTCGGCATGCCCTTTTCGCGCACCGAGGATGGCAAGATCTATCAGCGCGCCTTTGGCGGCATGACCAGCAATTACGGCCAAGGCATCGCGCAGCGCACTTGCGCGGCGGCGGACCGCACCGGCCATGCCATGCTGCACACGCTGTACGGCCAATGCGTGAAGCAGGAAGTCAATTTCTTCATCGAATATTTCGCGCTCGACCTGATCATGGATGACGGCGCCATCCGCGGCGTGATGGCCTGGAATCTGGACGACGGCACCATCCACCGCTTCCGCGCCCATCGCGTGATCCTGGCGACGGGCGGCTATGGCCGCGCCTATTCGACTTGCACCGGGGCTCATACCCAGACCGGCGACGGCAATGCCATGGTGCTGCGCGCGGGACTTCCGCTGCAAGATATGGAATTCGTGCAATTCCACCCCACCGGCATTTTCGGTGCCGGCGTCCTGATCACCGAAGGCGTGCGCGGTGAAGGCGGTTACCTCACCAATTCCGAAGGCGAGCGTTTCATGGAGCGCTATGCGCCCAACGCCAAGGACCTGGCCTCGCGCGACGTGGTGAGCCGCGCCATGACCATCGAAATCCGCGAAGGCAGGGGCGTTGGTCCGGGCAAGGATCATATCCATCTGCACCTGTCGCATCTGGACCCCAAGATCATCCACGAACGCCTGCCCGGCATTTCGGAATCCGCGCGCATTTTCGCGGGCGTGGATGTGACCAAGGAGCCGATCCCGGTGCTGCCGACGGTCCATTACAATATGGGCGGCATTCCTTGCGCCTATACCGGCGACGCCCTGACTTTGGCCAACGGCAACCCCGACACGGTGGTGCATGGCCTGATGGCGGTGGGCGAAGCGGCCTGCGTCTCGGTGCATGGCGCCAACCGTCTGGGCTCCAACTCGCTGATCGACCTTGTGGTGTTCGGCAAGGCGGCGGGATTGCAGGCGGCGAAGGAATTGCGCGGCAATGGCGGCCAACCGGACCTGCCCAAGGGCGCGGGCGATGCCGCCCTGGCCCGTTTCGACCATTTCCGCTACGCCAAAGGCAAGACGCCCACGGCCGTGCTGCGCAAGGCGATGCAGCGGGCGATGCAGGAAGACGCGGCGGTGTTCCGCACCGGCGAAAGCCTGGAACAGGGCAAGCGCCGCATTCAGGAGATTTATGCACAGCGTGCCGATCTGGGCGTCACCGATCGTTCGATGATCTGGAACACCGATCTGGTGGAAACCCTGGAATTCGACAACCTCATCCAGCAGGCGGTCGTCACCATCGAAGGCGCCGCCAACCGGCAGGAAAGCCGGGGTGCGCATGCGCGGGAGGATTTCTCCCAGCGCGACGACCAGAACTGGATGAAGCACACTTTGGCATGGCTCGATCCCGAGACAGGCAAGACCCGCATCGATTACCGGCCGGTGCACACCTACACGCTGACGCAGGACGTCCAGTATATCGCCCCCAAGGCGCGAACTTACTGACAGCGATCCGATCTCCGGAACTTTTGCTTTCTCCGCCCGTTTGAATTTCCGGAATTGAGCCGGAATCGTTCGATGGCGTGGCTGGTTATCGCGTTCTCATTGCTGATTTCGGCGCCCGCAATGGCCGGCGCCGGACAGGTCACGTCCATGACGATGTCGCCGGACGATCGCGCCAAGCAATGGATGACCCTGATCGACGATCAGAATTATGCCGACGCCTATCAGCAAATGGGCGCGGCCGGCCGCGGAAAACTTGCTGCCGATCCTTGGACACAGAAGATCCGCGGCGCGCGCGAGCCTCTGGGCGCGGTTTCGTCGCGCACATTGAAAGACGTGAAGATGACCAAGACACTTCCCGGCATGCGCGACGGCCAATATGCGACCGTCCGTTACGATTCGGCCTTCGCCCATAAGGCGGCCAGCGTGGAGAGCGTGACTCTGGTGCTGGAGAACGGTGCCTGGTCCGTAATCGGTTATTTCATCACTTAGTTATTATTCCGCTTTTCAGCACCGGAACGCCCAATCTGCCCGAATGTTATCATTGCTGAGGACTTGCTGGAGCGCCCTATTCCCGCCCCAATCCGTTCAGACAAGGTTCAGCGGATTTTGCAAAAGCTGGAGACGGCAAAGCGGAATATCCAGGGAGAAAAGATCATGCCCATGAAGCGCATTTTGTTGACCGCCACGGCGGTCTTGGCGATCGGCACGATCGTGGCAGAGGCGCAGCCGATACCGCGCGGCAATGATCCTTATGGCTATTACAGCCGCTATGACCAGAACGGCTATTACGATCGCAACGGACGCTATCGCCGCATCCGCGGCGCCGATCGCGATTTCGACGGCCCGCCGCCCCCTCCGCCGAAGCCCCGTCCACCCTGGCCCGGTCCACCCTGGCCCGGTCCACCCAGGCCCGGTGGGGGGCCACCTGGCATCGGCTTTTCGCCCTTCTCCGGGTTCAAATACTTCCACACCACTTCCTTGGCCGGCGTCACTTCCAGCACGGTTCCATCCATACCGGAACAGATCAGCGTGTTCCCATTGGGCAGCCGCTGGGCGCCCGAAATCAGCATCGTGGTGTTGGCGCCGTAGGAGTGCCCGGCGGCGACGATGCGCGCCGTGTCCACCTGCGGGCCGAACTCGGGGTGTTCGAGCAGGCGGTCGAGAGCGAACCGGAGGTCGCCGACCCGCGCGATGGCCTCTTCGTCCTGTGCGGCATCCTGCAGGCGACCCACCAGCGAGAAAATGTTGCCGCCCCACAGCGAGCG
>CALMGU010000104.1 GCA_937865685.1 uncultured Alphaproteobacteria bacterium
CGCGCCGATCTGGTACCTGGGAAGGCGCGGCTATCAGATCGTGCGGACCCGGCGGCTTGGAAAGGCCTGAATCATGGCGCCACGCCCTGCCGTCAAGCTCAATGACGTTGTACTGCCGCCGCAGATGATCGCGGCCGAGGCGCAGCACCATCCCTCGCAGACACCCGCGGCAGCCTTTCAGGCCGCGGCGCGGGCTCTCATCATCCGGACTCTGCTGCTGGAAGAAGCCAAGCGCGATGCCATCGCCGTGGAGCCGGAACTGGTCGCGCCCGGAAAGCGGGAGCTGGACGACGAAGCCCGGATACGAGCACTGATGGAGATGCGTATTCCGGTCGTGGAGCCTTCCGAGGACCAGTGCCGGGCTTTTTACGATGCGGACCCTTCCCGCTTCCGCAGTCCGGACCTCTATGAGGCGTCTCATATTCTCTTCCTGGCGCATCCGCATGATGTAGAGGCCTATGCGGGCGCCGTGGCACGCGCCGAGGCGGTGATTGCGGAACTGCGCCGCTCCCCGCAGCGGTTCGAGGCGATCGCGCGCGAGCAATCCGAATGCGATTCGAAGGCCAATGGCGGCCGGTTGGGCCAGATCGTCCCCGGCGAAACGGTTCCGGAATTCGAGAAGGCGCTTGAGGGGCTCAAGGAAGGTGAGATCGCGGCCCTGCCGGTTCGTTCGCGGTTCGGCGCGCATATCCTCAAGCTCGATGCGCGGGCCCATGGCGAGACCCTTCCGTTCGACTATGTGCGCGACCAGATCGAAAGCTATCTGGCCGAACAGCAATGGCGCCGCGATGTGGCCGCCTATATCGAACGGCTTGTGAGCAGGGCGAAGATCGAAGGCGTCGAGATGTCACCATCGATGGGGAAGGCCGCATGAGCACGTTGGGCGAGATTCTGGACCGGCTCCAGGACCGGTCCCAGGTATATGAAATGCTGGCGGAGTCCGGCAATATTCCCCTGATCGCGGAACTGGATCGGGTCAATGATGTTGCCGATGGCGACCCATGCGAATTTGCCCTTCGGGCAGTGCAGGCCTTCACCAACAAGGCCGATGACGAGGCATGGGTCAAGCTTATCGGCCGGATTCAGAATTCGCCTTCGCCGGCGGGCGCATGTCTGAGCGAGATGATCGCCTGGTCGCTGGCGCATTAAGCCGGCCGCATGACGATGTCGCGGTGTTGGGCGTCATTTTCGCCGGCGGTGCTTCGCGGCGCTATGGCCAGGACAAGGCCCTGGCCACGCTGGGCGGCGTCCCCTTGCTGCAACGCGTGGTCGATCGCTTCGTGCCGCAAGTGAGCGCGCTCCTCATCAGCGGCGATCCACGCCCGGAAATTTCCGTGCCGGCTATACCCGACAGTTTGCGGGGCGCCGGGCCGCTGGCGGCACTCCGTTCCGTGCTGCGGCAGGCAGCGCAACACGATTGGCCGATGGTGGCGACGGTCTCGTGCGATACGCCGTTTATTCCCGCCGATATCGTGTCCCGGCTTTGTGCCGCGCTCAAGGACCATGATTGCGCGGTCGCGAGCCGTGGAGGTGTGCGGCATCCGACATGCACCCTCTGGGCGGCGCGCGCATACCCTGAAATCGAGGCGGCCTTCAAGGCAGGCGTGAGAAGTCTGCACGGCGCCGTTTCGCGGCTGGATGCGGTCGAAGTGGATTTTTCCGCCATCGATGGCGGTCCGGGAGGCGATCCCTTCTACAACATCAATTCGCCGGAAGACATGGCGACAGCGCAAGCCTGGGCGATGGAAAGGCACTGAACCGGATGAAGGCGCAGAAAATCTTCGGCATTGTCGGGTGGAAGAACAGCGGCAAGACCACGCTGGTGGAAGCGCTGGTGCGGGAAATGACGGGTCGGGGATTGCTGGTTTCGACCGTCAAGCACGCGCATCATGTGTTCGATATCGATGTCCCCGGCAAGGACAGCTATCGACACCGCGAGGCGGGGGCGCATGAAGTGATCGTGGCATCGGGGCAGAGATGGGCCCTGATGCATGAATTACGGGAGGCGCCTGAGCCGCCGCTGGATGCATTGCTTGCCAAACTCGCGCCGTGCGATCTTGTTCTTGTCGAAGGGTTCAAGCAGGGCGCGCATCCAAAAATCGAGGTTGCGCGATTTCGGCGCGAAGAGGGGCTGATCGCCGATCAAGACAGTGCCGTAATGGCTGTGGCCACCGATGATGAGACATTGGCCGGCCGGCACTTGGCATTGCCGCTGAATGACGCGGCGGCCATCGTCGAATTCATCCGAAAAAATTTGGCGGCAGACTGGTAGCGGCCGCTTATCGTCTGGAACCGGCCATCAGGGAACTTTGAGGATGTCGGCGGCCGTCATCGGTCCGGCTTTGGCCGTTCCGCTTCGCAGGAAAATGGAGCCAGGGCCAGCTTTTCCGACAGACAATTCCATTAACCGTTTTGTCACAGGCATAAAGGCAGGATTGGTGTCGGAGTTCCATTTTTAGACATTTCATATGCCTCGGCATGCATACGCCTTTCGGCGCTTCCAATGGCGCTGACGCCCGACTTCGAAACCTTCTTCGCGGCGTCCCTGGATTTGCTCGTCATTCGCGATGCCGAGTTCAAAATCGTGAAGGTCAACCAAGCCTGGGAAAAAGTGCTGGGCTACAAGGCGGAGGAGATCGAGGGCAGGCCGATGCTCTCCTTCATCCACCCCGATGACGTGGCCGCCAGCCATTCGCAGATGCAGCGGATCGAGATCGAGAGGGACGTCAAGGGCATCATCAATCGCTACCGCTGCCGCGATGGCAGTTACAGATATCTTGAATGGCGCGCGCGCCAGGAAGGCGATCTGGTCTATGGAATTGCCCGTGACGTGACGGAGCGGCTTGCGATCGAGGCCGAGATGGTTGAGGCGAAAGCCGCCGTCGAAGCGGCCAGCAAGGCGAAAAGCGCTTTCCTGGCGAATATGAGCCATGAATTGCGCACGCCGCTCAATGCCATTCTGGGTTTTTCGGAAATCATTCGCGACCAGGTGTTGGGGGATACACCGGCCTCCTGGGCAAAATACAAGGAATATGCCGGGTCCATTTATGCCAGCGGCACGCATCTGCTGTCGCTGATTTCCGAAGTGCTGGATTTGTCCAAGATCGAGTCCGGTGGCTATCGGCTTTATGTCGAGCATTTCGACATGCAATACGTAATCCAGGACTCGCTTCTGCTGGTGAGGCCCCAGGCGGAGCGGGCCAGGCTTTCCATCTTGCCGGTACATGTCGAAGGTGACGTCGCGGTGGATGCCGATATGCGCGCCGTCAAGCAAGTGATCGTCAACCTGCTTGCCAATGCGGTGAAATTCACGCCGGAGGGCGGAGAGATCGAAGTCCGCTGCCAGGAAGAAGGCGATATCGTGCGCGTCAGCGTGCGGGACAGGGGAATCGGTATCGCGGAAGATCTTTTGGAAAGCGTGTTCGAGGCATTTCACCGGGGCGATGCAAAATTGGCGCGCCAATATGATGGCACGGGCTTGGGCTTATCGGTCTGTCGCCGGCTTGTGGAGATGCATGGCGGCTGTATCCGGCTGGAGAGTATGCCGAACATCGGCACGACCGTATATTTCCATCTTCCCAAGCGCTATAGCGCGGCAGCCAATGCCGGGCAGGCCGCCTGATCTTTCCAGCCGGCTGTCAAGTCAGCTCAAAATCCATTTCGCCCAGGCGTCGCTGACTTTGGTGCGGTTGCTGGCCCACCAGCGCGAATCCTTGAGAATCCCTTTTGCCGTGGTCATGGGCTGCTTTGTTGCGGGATCGATCAGCTCCGCCGAGATGGCGCCGTATGCCTTCTTGTTGATCGGGATGTCCATGCTGGCTTTCACCATGCGCGCCTGCACCGCCGGGCTCAGGGAATAATCGACATAGCGTAGCGCGGCGTCCATATTCCGCGCGGCTTTTGTGACCGCGATCGATGTCAAGTTGACCAGATTCTGATTCCATTGCACGCCGATGGGAGCCTTGGCGGCGCGTGCCATGAAGGCGCGCGAGCTCCAGATCGTGGAAAATACGACTTCCTTGTCGGCCAGCATCTGTGTCGCCAGCGCGCCGGAGGTCCAGAATTTGGCGATGGCGGGTTTGATCCGCGACATGGACTTGAAAGCCCGTCCGATGTCGATGGGATATATTTTGTCCGCCGCCACGCCATCGGCCAACAGGGCAAATTCGAGATTGGGAACACCAGCCGACATGTCGGCAAGGCTTCGCGGGCCGGGAAAGGCTTTGGTGTCCCAGAACTGCGACCAGGATTTCGGTTCTTTTCCGGCGGCATAGGCCATGGTGTTGAATCCCAGCACATCGGCATAGACCGCTAGGCCGCAATGAAATTTCTGGCGGTATGCCAGTTCGATATCGTTGGGGTCGGTGTATTTGAAGCGGCCATACGGCATTTCCAGAAGCGCGCCGGCGTCCTGCAGCAGCCAAAGAATGTCCTGGCCGGTTTCGATCACGTCGATGTCCGGGCGCCCCGCCTTGAACATCGCGACAAGCTTGCCGGCATTGCTGGCAACGGGAACCGCCTGAATTCCGGTGTCCCGCAGGAAGGGCTTGTAAACCAGCTCGGCACGCAGTTCGTCATAGGCGCCGCCGGGCGTGCGAACAAAAACCTGCTGCGCGGCCCGGGCGCGGCTGGTCCAGATTGCCGGCATTGCGAAGGTCACGCCCGCCGCAAGAACCGAGCGGCGATTGGGCCGGTCCTGGGAAGCTGTCATCGCAATTCTCCCAAATTCGGTCGGCTGGCATGACTTGGCCCAAAGGTCGGCCGCCGAAGCCCGCCGTTTCTAGCGCGCCGCCACGGGCGGCGGCAATTCCATCGGCGCCGACGACCAGGATGACTCCGGATCGATGCGGTTCCGGTCGAACCAGAAATCCTCTACCAGTTTGCGGATCTCGCTTCCGTAGCGCTGTGCCAGCGCCCCGGCGGCGAGATTTTCCTCCAGCTGGGCCTTGGATGTGCAGCCGAACAGGACATTGGCGATGGCGGGATGGCTGAGGCAGAAGGCAATCGAGAGCTGCGCCGGCGTGGCGCCCAGCTCCCTGGCCAATGCCGTGAAACGCGGCGAGGCTTCCTGGATCAGAGGCCTGATATCGCCCGGATCGCGGGCGACGCCGCGCGTCACTTCGGTCTTGCCGGCGAAATATCCGCTTTCGAAGATATCGGACGCTTGCAAGCCAATGCCGGTCTGCTGGAACAGTTCAAGCCAGCGTTGGTCCTCCGGCTTGGTGCGGCGGGCGACATTGTATTTCAGCTGCGCCAGCTGGGGACGCGGCTGGCTGTTGGCCACGGCGCAATCATAGGCGGCGCGCAATTCGTGAACCGACCAATTGTTCACGCCCCACCAGCGCACCTTGCCCTTGGCGATCAGGGCTCCGACCTCGTTGACGATGACGTTGAAGTCGAATTTGTCTTCCATGTCGCCGAGCATGATGAAGTCGGCATAATCGGTGCCCAGGCGCAGCAACGCATGGTCGAGCTGTTCCTCGATTGACAGGCGCGGATAGGCCCAAAGCCAGATCTTCTCGGCCACCATGTAGGAAGAGCGCGGCACCCCGGCCATGCGCATCGCATGGGTGAAGACCAGGTCCGTCCAGGTGCGTCCCAGGCGGGGGTTGGTGAGGGGAAATTTCTGGGCATAGCGCCCATAAACCGCGACATCGAAGAAATTGATGCCCTGGTCGATGGCATGGCGGAGCATGTGCACCGCTTCGTCAAAGTCCATGCGGTCGTATGTGTGCCAGGAGCCCAGGGAAAATAAGGAAATATCAGGTCCGGTCTCGGAAATTTTCCGGTGCGGCACGCTCATGGATGTCTCCGGATAGGGGCGCTGGGCGCGCCAAAGGAAATTTCTTTCAGACAGCTTATTTTCTTTGGCATCAAAAAAAACAATAAGTTACTGTCCAGCTCAATAAACTTCTTTGATGGAGATGGCGGTGCACGTCGATCTTGAAGGTCTGCGCATTCTGGATGCCGTGATCGAGCATGGCAGTTTTGCCAAGGCCGCCGCCAAGCTGAACTGCACCCAGCCGGCCATCAGCTACAAGCTGAAGAAACTGGAAGAGCGGTTGAATGTGGCGATCTTCGACCGCGAACATTATCGCGCCGAATTGACACCCGCGGGCCTGGTCATCCTGGAGGAGGCGCGCCGCCTGCTGCACCATGCCGAGCGGCTGCGCACCATTGCGCAGAGCTTCGAATCCGGGTGGGAAGCCTATCTCGAAGTGGTGATCGATGGCGCCATGCCCATGGATCCCGTCATGCGGACCTTGAAGCTGATGGCGGAACGCGATGTTCCCACCCGCGTGCAGATGAAGATCGAATTCCTGGATGGCGTGCAGGATTGTTTCGAAGCGGACGAAGCGGACATCATGATCGCGCGCGATTATCGCGAGAGCCCGTTTCATGTGATCGAGCCGTTGCGCGATATCGAGTTCGTGTTGTGCGTTTCAAGCGAGCATCCGCTTGCGGGCAAGGAGCGGGTCAATCTGCTGGAGCTGGAAGAGCATGTGAAGCTTACCATCAACGGCTCGCGCAGCCGGATGGATCTTTCCGGCAAGACGGGTGTCGATGGCCGGCGCGTTTTCTATCTGAGCGATTTCGACAGCAAGAAGCGCGCCATTCTGCTCGGCTTGGGATATGGCTGGATGCCGGTCTACCTCATTCACGAGGAGCTCAAGAGCGGCCGGGTCAAGGTGGTCCCTTATGAAAATGGCTCCTGGTACGGGTTCACCCCGAAATTCGTCACCCGGTCGAACAAGCCTTTCGGCAAGGCCGGTCAATTCTTCAAAAGCACCTTGCTGGAACAGATTTCCCAGGATTGGCTGGGCAGCGCTCCCAGCCTGCGGGGCGATCTGGCCGCCAGCATCACGGTGACGGGACAAGCAACGCTGTCAGGGCGCTGATATCTTCCACGGATTCAAGATCGCGCAGCATGGTCCAAAGCGCTTCGGTCTGCGCCGCGCTTAAGCCGGCCTGCGCCGCCATTTGGGAGAGCTTGGTGTGGTGGTCCTCTTCACTGAAAGGATTGCCCAATGCCCCGCGCGGCGCCGGACAGAAATGGGTGAGAACCGCGCCGTTCTTGGACGTGACGGCCACCTCGCCGGCATAGCGTTTTTCCTGGTCATAGATTCTTTGCGCCCGCTCGTCATGGACAAGCCTGACTCGGCGGCGCAAGGCGTCCACGGTGGGATCCTGAAGCGCGTCGTCGCGGAACCAGGCCATGCCGGTGGGCACGCCCAATGCCGTCATCGCCAGGCAATGAGGCATGGAGAATTGCGCCCCGATCATATGCGCGGGGCCGGGATTCTTCAGATTTTCCACGGTCCAGCGATGGGCCCTGACTTCAATGCTGGCGATATCGTCCGCGCCGATCTTGTGCTGCTGCTGGATCGCCGTCAGTGCCTCGGCGAACGCGCTGATGTGCCGGCAGCAGGCTTCGTGCTTGAAGCCGATATCGAGCAGTTCGAAATTCGGGTCGGCGCCCCGGAGCAGGGGCTCGGCGTTGAACCGGTCGGAGCCGACCTGGCGCTCATAGCCACGGTCTTCATCGAAAATGCCGGTATCGCCCGGAAAGCCATCGGCGGCGAGAAAGGCTGCCTGAATGCCGGGAATGACGCCGTCTCCCTGGGTCACCTTGAACCAGGCGGGCATGCCAAATTCGCCCATGGGCGGGGTGGTGACATGCCACGGCTTGATATGCCCCGTCAGGCCCAATGCGCCTGCCATGCGCTCGGCATCCAGCCCCAGAAGCTTTCCGGCCGCGATGGTGGCGCAGAACGGCACGCCGGTATCGACACGCTCGAAAGTGGTGCGGAACGCTTCCAAGGTCGGATCGATGGCGGTGCGAAGGCGCAGGACGCCTTCATAAGCCATGGCGAGAGCGGCAATGATCGCGCGGCCGTCCGCCTTCACGTTTTCGCCGACGGCCAAGGCGGTGGCGACGGCCACGGTGCTCATATGCCCGGTGCGGATGATGGTGTCGTCATAGTCGAGGATATTGATCAGGACGCGGTTGATTTGCGCCGCCTGCAAGATGCTGAAGCGGCGGCCACGTTCGCCAAATACCGTGCCCTTTCCGCCTTCACCCAGCCGGTCGGCCATCCGGATCAGGGCATCGGCTTCCGGTGTGGCGCGTCCACCCAGACCGCACGCCACCGTGTCGATGACACACCATTTGATGTGATCGATCACATTTTGCGGCAGGGATGCGTAATCGCTTTCCACCATCCAGCGCGACAGGGCCAAGGTGGCGGACACTCCAGTGGCGGAGACAGCAGGGGAAGGCATTTTGGTCCTTTCAACGCCAGGAAACAGCCCGCAGGCGCCGGCGAATGATCCAATCGGCAAGGAGAAACAGGCCGGTGACGGCGATCAGGAACGCGCTCACCGCCGCGATGGTGGGCTCGACCTCCAGATGCAGGCTGTTCCAGATCCGTACCGCCAAAGTCTGGTCGCGAACATTGGTCAGGAACATGGCGATCAGAAGTTCGTCGAACGAGACCAGAAAGGCGAACAGCGTGGCGGAAACCAGGCCCGGCGCGGCCAGCGGCACCACGATCCGCGTGAAGACATGCCAGCGGCTCGCGCCCAGGCTCAATGCCGCGCGCTCGAAGCTGGAATCGACCCCTTGAAGGGTGGAAAGCAGGATGAGCAGCACCACCGGCAGCGCGATGACGGCATGACAGCAGCCGATCCAAAAGATGTTGCCGATCAGGTCGAGCCGGGTGGAAAAGAAATAAAGCGCGATGGAAGTGATGACTGTCGGGATGATCATCGGCATCAGCAGCAGAGAGAGCAGAACCGCCTTGCCCCGGAAGGTGCCGCGCACAAAGGCATAAGCGGCAAGAAAGCCGAACAAAGTGGATAGAATGCTGGCGATGGTGGCGATAGCGATGCTCAAGTAAAGCGATTGCCGCCACTGTTCGTCGCCGAAAAAGGCGATGAACCAGCGCAAGGACAGGCTGTCGGGCGGAAATTTCAAATAGGATTGCCCGCTGAACGCCAGAATGACCACGATGGCGATGGGCAGCAGCAGCAAGATGCTCATCGCGCCGACATAGACGGCGAGCAGGCGAGGCGAGCCCGATCTCATCGTCCGCCTCCCACCAGCCGGCGGACATCGGTCACCCGGAAATAGACCGCATAAAGCAGCAAGGTGACGCCAAGCAGCAGGAGGGAGAGAATGGCCGCGCTCGCCCAATCGACATTGATCTCCACCGCCCGCTCGATCAGCATGGCGATCAGCACGTCGGATGGCCCTCCCATCAAGGCGGGGGTGATGAAAAAGCCGGTCGCCAGGATGAAAACGATCAGGCTTCCGGACAGCACGCCGGGCACGCTCAGGGGGAAATAGACTCGCCAGAAGGTGTAAAGCCCGCTGGCGCCCAGGCCCCGCGCCGCCCTCACATAGGTCATGTCGATGGCCTTCATGGCCGCGTACAAGGTGAGGATCATGTAGGGCAAGAGCACATAGGCCATGCCGATCACCACTGCCGCCTTGTTGTAGAGAAGGGGTAGCGGCGCATCGATAAGGCCCAGCGCCTGAAGGACGGTGTTGATGATGCCGGTGCGCCCCAAAAGCACCATCCAGGAATAGGTCCGCACGATGATGCTGGTGAAATAGGGAACGACGATGGAAAAAATCACCAGGGAGGCGCTGATGCTGCCCGCCTGGGTCAGATAATAGGCGATCGGATAACCGGCGATCAGCACGAACAGCGTCACCAGCATGGCAATCCAGTTGGTGGTCGCCACGGCCGTCAATGTCGCCTTCGAAGTAATGATCTGCTGGATGGCGGGCAGAAGCGTGCCGGGCTGTTGCTCGACCAGGAGGACCTGGACAAAGAATCCGGCCAGCGGAATCAGGAACGTCACCGCCAGCATCAGAAGCGCCGGCAGCATGAAGATCGCGGTTGGATCGGAGCGGGGCCGGTTCATGTTCTATCGCATCAGCAACAGGGATTGTGCCGCCCGCCAGCGCAATGTGACCGCCGCGCCGGCCGCGAATATGGCGTCGCGGCCATTGTTGGGGCGCTCGGCCATGACGAGCAGGTCATCGGCCACGCGAACCATGTAGCGCAGTGTGTTCCCCAGGAAGGACAGGGATTCGATCCGGCCGGAGAGCTGGTTGATATCGGGATCCGCTGAATTTTGCGTTGCCGCCAGTTCGATCTGCTCCGGCCGGATGAACAAGGTGGCGCCGGCGCCGGCCGTCAACGCTTCCATGGCGACGGCGCGAAGCGTCCGGCCGTCCGCCAAGGTCAGCACGCTTTGGCCTTCGCCTGCGGCTAGCGTGACCGCGCCGGGAATGAGATTGGCTTCGCCCAGAAAGCGCCCGGCAAAGCGGTCGGCAGGCCGCTCATAGACATCGCGGGGACTGCCGGCTTGCACGATGCGCCCGGCATTCATGATCGCGATGCGGTCCGACATATTCATCGCTTCTTCCTGATCGTGGGTCACATAGACCACGGTCATGCCCAACTGTTTTTGAATCTCCTTGATCTCCGTCTGCATCTCGTAACGCAGATTCTTGTCCAGCGCGCCCAGCGGCTCGTCCATCAAGACCACGCTGGGCTCGAACACGATGGCGCGGGCGATCGCGACGCGTTGCTGCTGCCCGCCCGACAATTGCCGGGAAAAGCTTGCCGCGAAGCGCTCCAGGCGCACCAGCCGGAGGGCTTGGGTGACTCGGTCCCCGATTTCCTCTTTCGCCCATCCGCGCGCGCGCAGGGGGAAAGCCACATTTTCGAAGACATTCAGATGGGGGAAGATCGCGTAATTCTGAAACACCAGGCCGAAGCCGCGCTTGTTGGGCGGGATGCCGGCGATGTCCTTGCCGTCAAGCTCGATCCGGCCCGCATCAATCCCCGCGAAGTCGGCGATCATCATCAGGGTGGTGGTTTTGCCTGAACCGGATGGACCCAGCAGCGAGCAGAATTCGCCTGGACGGATGCTGAGATCGACGCCATCGACAACCCGCTCCTCTCCGTATGTTTTGGTGACGCCGGCCAATCTGATGGCGCTTCCCTTGCGGATGGAAGGCGTGCCGGTTGCGGAACTCGCGGGTTCGGTCATCGGATTATGTTCTGGTGCCAAAGAGGGATGCGATGATCACTTTTCCAGGATCCACTGCGCCCAATAATCGCTGACGCGCTTTTTGTTGTCGGCCCACCAGCCGACATCGCGCATGAAGCCTTTGGACTGGACCAGAAGCTGGCCCGTGGCTGGATCGATCAGTTCACGCGCCACCGCGGGAAGCGCCTTGCGGTTGGCCGGGATCGCGGCATGGGCCTGCATCCAGCGCAATTGCGTCGCTCCGCTGAGGCTGAAATCGACAAATCGCTTCGCGGCATCAAGATTTCGGGTGCCTTTGCTGATGCCGAACGCAACCAGGCCGGCCTGATTTTGATTCCATTGCGCGCCGACCGGCGCGCCTTTGGCCTTTGCTTCGTAAAGCCTTGTGTTCCAGATTGCTGCCAGGCCCGCCTCATTGTCCGACAGGAGTTGCGCCGAAAGCGCTCCGGTCTCCCAGAATGTGGCGATGGAAGAGCGGATGGTGCCCAGCTTGCGGAAGGCGCGGGGAAGATCGAGCGGGTAAAGCTTGTCCATGGGCACGCCATCCGCCAGCAGCGCGAATTCCAGGGTCGGCTCGCCGATCGCTGCGCTGGGCAGGGCGCGGGGACCGGGGTAGCGTTTGGTATCCCAAAATTCCGCCCAGGAGCGGGGTTCCTTTCCCGCCGGATAAGCCTTGGTGTTGAAGCCCAGAATGGTGGCGAAATAGGAATGGCCGGCATAGCGCGCCTGGCGCACCGCGGCCGGCAGGTCGTTGAGGTCGGTATATTTGAAGCCGGCATAATCGATGGGTGCCAGGCCGCCCGCACGGTCGATCTGGATCAAGGTATCGCTGTCGGTGTCGATGACGTCGATGCCGCCGCCGCCCGATTTGGCGAGGGCGAGAAGCTTGGTGGCGCTGGCCGCCACCAACACAACCTGGATGCCGGTTTCCTTGCGGAACGCGTCATAAACCGCGGCCTTGCGCGCTTCGTCATAGCCGCCGCCGGATGTGCGAACCACCACTTGCTGCAGTGCGGCCGCCCCCGGTATCCAGACATAGGGCAGCGCGCCAGCCGCCACCGCGAGCGCGTCACGGCGACTGACCCGCCGCATCTTCGCAGCCGATCGCTCTCGCATTTCCTGGGATTCCGGTCCGATGTCCTTTGTCACGATACGGCTTTCGGTTGATCAAGAAACCAGAAGATATTGTTGAGGTCGATCCAAGAAATTTATGGAGATGGCGCCTCATATTCAAAGCGGTCGATCCGCGGACGGCCGGTGTTTTCCGGCAGATCATCTTCCACTGCCGCCAGCCGCGCCATCCCCGCCCGCCAAAATATGTCTATACAAATAAACCGGGGCGCCTGTACAAGAGAAATGCGACGAGGGCGGGCCGGACAGTTTCCATCTGTCGTCAAAGGGACGCCGTCTCGGCTTCGCGGGGACAAGGAGACGGATGATGAAGCTCGTGCGTGCGGCGATATTGCTTGCGTTGATGTCCGGCCCGGCGCTGGCGCAGATCAATGCGGGCGAACAAAAGCCCGAAGCGAGCCTGCCTTTCACGATGAACCAGGTCGCCACCTTCAATCTTCCCTGGCGCATGGCGTTCCTGCCCGACGGGCGCATGCTGGTGACGGAAAAAGTGGGACCGATTTGGCTGGTGACGCCGGAAGGCCAGAAGCAGCCCGTGCGGAATTATCCGGCGGTGCTCTATGGCGATCAGGGCGGCATGCTGGGCGTGTATGTTTCGCCCCATTACGCCACCGATCAGAGCATCTATCTCACCTATTCCGAGCCCGGCACCATCAACGGGATCAGCGGATCCGGCCTGGCGCTGGCCAAGGCCAAACTGGAATTCACCGCCAATGGCGCGCGCCTCACCGGCCTCAAGGTGATCTGGCGGGATGGAGAGCGGGGCCTGGGCGGGCAGTTCGGCGCCGCCGTCGCCTTTTCGCCTGACGGCAATTATCTGTTCATGACCGTCGGCGACCGCATGCGCTTCACGCCCGCGCAAGATCCCAACCAGCCCCTGGGCAAAGTGCTGCGCCTGACCTTGGACGGCAAACCGGCCCCCGGAAACCCCATGGCGGAAAAGACGGGCGCAGCCAGTGTCGGTGTCATCGATCCGCCGGGAGACACCGAAGCGGCCAAGAAGGCGCCGGTCGCCTACACATACAAATTTCCCGGAAAGAATTTGACGCCCGCCGAGACTTGGGCCACCGGCATTCGCACGCCCTATGGCCTGGCATTCGCACCCGATGGCCGCTTGTGGGAAGCCGAACACGGCCCGCGCGGCGGCGACGAATTGAATCTGATCGAGCCGGGCAAGAATTACGGCTGGCCGCTGGTATCCTATGGCAAGAATTATAACGGCGTGCTCATCCCCAGCCCGGATACGCGGCCCGATCTCGCCAAGCCCGTACTCTACTGGGTGCCGGTCATCGCGCCGGGGAATATCACTTTCTACAAAGGCAATGTGTTTCCCCAATGGCAAGGTTCAATGTTGCTGAGCGGGCTGGACACCATGACCTTGAACCGCATTCTGGTCGATGCCCAGGGCGGCGCCAAGACGGCGGAACGCTGGGATGTGGGCCATCGCATCCGCGATGTTGAAGTCGGCCCCGATGGCTCGGTGTGGCTGCTGGAAAATAGCGTCACGGGTGGCCTCTTCAAGCTGGCACCGCGCTGAGATCAGGGAGCAGACGATGCACAATCACATCATTGATCGTCGCAAATTGTTGAAAGGCGCGGCGCTGACCGGCGCCGCTGCGGCCGCTCCGGCAATCGCTTCCCACCCCGCCACGGCACAAGAGAGTGATCCCGGCGTGGTTCCTCTCAAGCTTCCACCACAGGTGCCGCAAAAGGAAGGGTTTCTGGACGTCGGAGACGGCCATTCGATCTGGTATTTCGATACGGGCGGAAATGGCGTGCCGGTGATTTTTTTGCATCCGGGCACGGGAAGCGGCGTGATTTGGGGCTATCAGCAGCCCGTCTTCGTGCAAGCGGGATATCGCGTCATAGGCTATTCCCGTCGCGGCTATCCGAAATCCAAGCTGGGCAATCCGGACCAGCCCGGAGTCGCATCCGAGGATTTGAAGAAGCTCGCCGATCATCTGGGCCTCACCCGTTTCCATCTGGTGGGAACGGCGGCGGGCGGCATGGTGGCCGCCGATTTCGCCATCTCGCATGAAGACCGGCTGCATACGCTGGTGCTCGCCAATACCGTCATGGGCATTGTCGACGAGGATTTTCAGGCCATTTCTTCCCGCATGTGGCCGGAAGAATTCCAGCACCTGCCCAGCGAGATGAAGGAGCTTGGCCCGTCCTACCGTCATCTGGACGTCGAAGGGACCAAGCTCTGGGTCGAGCATGAGCAGGCAAGAAAAGGCGTAACGATGAAGAGCACCGCCTACGCCAACAAAGTGAATTGGGCCGCCATCGGGGCGTGGCGGTTGCCGGTTCTGGTGATGACGGGCGACGCCGATCTCTATATGCCGCCATCCATCATGCGGCTGTTCCACAGCAAGATCCGGGGCGCGGAAATGCGCATCATCCCGGATTCGGGGCATTCCGCGTATTGGGAACGGCCCTTGGCCTTCAACAAGGTGGTTTTGGACTTCCTGAATCGCCACCCCGCCTAAAGCGGGCGATCAGGCGCCGTCCGGCCATCCAAGCGTATATTGCTCCGCGAATTCCAGGCCGACGGGCGTGGAAATATCGAGCCGCGCGCTGGTCTCGGCCATCGCGATCAGCTTCGACCCGCCGGCGTCCACTTCGTAGCGGATGGCGTTGCCCAGAAAGCCGCTTTGGCAGATTTTGCCGTGAAGCCGGTTGAAATCAGGCCTGGCGGGAGTTTCCGTTGAACCGATGGCGATCGATTCCGGCCGGATCGAAACCACCACGCGCTGGCCCGCCTGTGGAGGTGTTTCGAAGCGGCAACGGAGCTGGCCGCCATTCTCAAGCTCCACCACCGTCAAGCCGTCGCCAGCGCCACTGCGCGCGATGCCGCGGAGCAGATTGGTGGCGCCGACAAAGCCGGCCACAAAAGCGTCTTTCGGATTGAGATAAATCTGGCGCGGCGGGGCCAGCTGCACGATGCGGCCCTTGTTCATCACCGCGATCAGGTCCGACATTTCCAGCGCTTCGGACTGGTCATGGGTCACATAGACCGTGGTGACGCCCACTTCCTTCTGAAGCCGCTTGAGTTCGCCCCGCATTTCCTCGCGCAATGTGGCATCGAGATTGGAAAGCGGCTCATCCAGCAGAAGCAGGCGCGGCTCGCGCACGATGGCGCGCGCCAGCGCGACGCGCTGCTGCTGCCCGCCCGAAAGCTGGGTCGATGGCCGGTATTCGAATCCCTTGAGTCCGACGCGCTTCAGCGCATTCAGGCATGCCTGCTCGATCTCCGATTTGGAGAAGCGGCGATCCTTCGCCACCCGGAGCGGGAAGGCGACATTCTCGAACACCGTCATATGCGGCCAGATCGCATAGGATTGAAACACCATCCCCAGGCCGCGCCGCTCCAGTGCAATGTCTATGCCCGCGCTGGTGTCCAGAAGCGTTTGGCCGGCCACGCGGATGATGCCTTTGTCGGGCCGCTCCAGGCCGGCAATGCAGCGCAGGGTGGTGGTCTTCCCGCAGCCGCTCGGCCCCAGCAAAGTGAAGAAGGTGCCGGGGGAGAGGCTGAGAGAAATGTCCTGGACCCCGCCCGCCGGGCTGTTGCCGTGGCCGACGAAGGACTTCGCGAGATCGCGAATTTCCAGTGCTGCCGAGTGGGTCATGGACATCTCTTTCGGGATTTCATCCGGTCAAGGAAATTGAAGAGGAGCGCCGGTGAGGTCTTGCAGCAATGCAGGCGTCACGCCGGGAGCCATGGCGCGCACGGAAAAGCCGTTCGGCGTGATGTCGATGACGGCAAGATCGCTGTACGCGCGGCCCACCGCCTTCCTGGCGGTCAATGGATAGCGGCATTGCTCGACCAGCTTAGGTTCCCCGCTTTTGGTCACATGCTGGGTCATCACCCAGACATTGCGGGCGCCGGTCGCCAGATCCATCGCGCCGCCCACGGCCGGTGATCTGTCATCGCTGGAGGTGGTCCAGTTCGCCAGATCGCCATTGGCGGCGACTTCGAACGCCCCCAGCACGCAAAGATCGATATGGCCGCCGCGGATCATGGCGAAGCTGTCGGCATGATGGAAAAGCGAAGCGCCTCGCACCAGAGAGACATTCTGCTTGCCCGCATTGACGATCCAGGGATCCGCGCTCTCGCGCTGCGCCACCGGTCCCATGCCCAGGATGCCGTTCTCGGAATGAAGCAGGATTTCCCGGTTCATGGGGAGGTGATCGGCCACCAGGGTGGGAAGGCCGATGCCCAGATTGACATGCCAGCCTTCCGGTATGTCGGCCGCGACCAGCGCCGCCATTTCGGCCTTGCTGAAGGGCGTGCACCCGGCCATGCGCTTGTCAGCCATTGTCGGCATCCTTGGTGCTGGCGAGTGGCGGATCGCCGTCCGGGACGCAAAGCACTCGGTTGACGAAGATGCCCGGCGTGATGACATCGTCCGGAGCGATCGTTCCAAGGGGCAGGACCGCTCCGGTCTGCACGATCGTCAGCTTGGCCGCCATCGCCATGATCGGGTTGAAGTTGCGGCCGCTGCCGCGATAAGTGAGGTTGCCCCAGCGATCGCTGCTCCAGGCCTGAATCAAGGCCACATCCGCGGGCAAGGCGTATTCCAGGACGTGATCCTTGCCGCCGATCTCACGCACTTCTTTGCCCTCTGCGAGCTTGGTGCCTACGGCGGTGGACGTATAGAACGCCGCAATGCCGGCGCCGGCGGCCCGGATGCGTTCGGCCAGGGTTCCCTGGGGAACGACCTCCAATTCGATTTCGCCTTTGCGGTAACGCTGGTCGAAGGTGGACGACCCGCGCGGAAAGCTGCAGATGATCTTGCCGACGGCGCCGGTGCCGATGAGCTTGCCCAGACCGATATCGGCTTCAAAGCCCGCATTGTTGGCGATCACCGTCAGATTGCGGACCCCCAATTGGCCAAGGCCTTCGATCAGGGCATTGGGTTGGCCGACGGCGCCGAAGCCACCGATCATCACGGACGATCCATCCTTGATGCCGGCCAGGGCGGATTTCACGTCTTGGACTTCTTTGTCGATCATGGATCAGCGGCCCTTGAACACGGGCGGACGCTTTTCGGCGAATGCCAGCCGCCCTTCGCGCCGGTCTTCGGTATCGCGGAGCATACCCCAGGTCAGCCGCTCCAGCCGCAGCGCTTCGCGAAGGGGCAGATCGCGCCCCGATTGCGTCAGGCGCTTGACCGCCCGGATCGACAAGGGCGCGTTGGCGGCGATCTTGAGCGCCAACGCCTTGGCGTCCTGCAAAAGCTGGTTGGATGGCGCAATCCGGCTGATCAACCCGATGCGCAGGGCTTCCGGCGCATCGATCATGTCCCCGGTCAGCAGCATCAGCATGGCGTCGCTTGCCCCGATCATCCGGGGCAGCCTTTGCGTCCCGCCCGCGCCGGGAATCGTGCCGGACTTCACTTCCGGAAGGCCGAATTTCGCGTGCGACGCCGCAAGGCGGATGTCGCAGGCCAATGCAAGCTCCAATCCCCCGCCCAGCGCCAGCCCATTGATCGCGGCGATCAGGGGTTTTTCGAGGTCCGGCAGAAAGCTTTCCTCCGGCACGCCGGAAAAGGCTTGGGCGGCGTAAGGCCCCTGCGTATTCAGCGTCTTTTTCAAATCGGCGCCCACGCAAAAGGATTTCTCGCCCGCCCCGGTGAGGATGGCGACGCGGATGTCCGGGTCCGCGGCGATGCGCGCCCAGGCTTGGGACAGCGCCACTGTGGCCGCAGGATCGATCGCATTCAGCGCTTCCGGACGATCGAGCGTGACGATCGCAACCGGTCCTTCCAGGCTCAGATGTATGGGCGTTTGCGGCATTGCCGATCCGTTCCGTGTTGATGGCACCTATGCTAGGCGTTCAGGCGGGCCACATTTTCAATTCGTTCCAATCTCATCAAATCATGGAACAGACGCTCCGCCTTCGAGCCCTCCAGAGCGTCCGCTGAGCAGGCGGAGAATTTCTTCCACAATTCGTTCTCGCTCATGCGGCGCGTCCAATGGCCCCGCGCATAATCCACGCTGGGGCTTTCCAGCACCCGGCCATCGGTCAGATGCAGGCGCACGCCCCCGCTGAAACCCAGATTGGGCGCCGTATCGGCGGGAATTCTGGAATCGGCCACCATCACCACCCGCTTCATCATTTCTTGAACACGGGGCTGGTCGTAAAAGAGATGACCCAGCTCGGCGAAGGTCGCGCGCCGTTCCAGGATCGCCGCCGCCGCCGCCAATCCGATGCTGTGCGAAGGCACGAACTTCGTCACCGAAGGTGACTTGGACACCACTGCATATTGTGCGTCGCTGATCAGCATTTCGGCTTTGACCACGTCCTGCGGCTTGACGTCATGCGCCGTCACCAGATCGAGCACGCCGTCGATCGCACGCTGGGCGATATTGCCGAAGGGATATTGCTTGACATGGATGCCCACGCTTTCCAGCCGCCAGGCCCGCCCCAGATCGTCGATGGGGGTATCGAGATCCACCGCGCCTTTGGGCGACAAGGCCACGATCATGCCCCGGCCCGGACGCTCCAACGGGTCTTCGGGTGCGGTCATTCCAGCCTCCGCCAGCATCACGGCCTGGACGCCGCCGGCGGCAGCCCGGCCGATCTGGAACGGTCCCACATCGGTGTCGAAGGATGCGGTGATGCCACCCGACATCGACGCGGCGATGCCGATAGCCCGCAAAGTTGTTTCCGTATCCAGATTGCGCAGATTGGCGAGCGCAATCGCAGCCGCCACTGCGCCGAAGCAGGCGGTGGCATGCCAGCCCTTGCTGGAATAGCTGTCCGGATCGCGCTCCGAAAGCCGCGCCCAGGCCTCGTAACCGGCCGCATAGGCACAGGCGATGCGCGCGCCGCTGGCGCCGATGCGCTCGCCCTCGGCCAGCAAGGCGGGCATCAGAATCGTGCTGGTGTGGCAACCGGAAAAGGCGACATCGTCGAACACAACGCTGCTGGTGGTCACCGAATTGACCAGGGTGGCATCCATCACCGATGCCCGCTCCCGGCCAAGCTGGATGCGCGCCTCTCCATCGGCGCGCCGTGTGCCGATGCTCGCCAGCACATGACGGGAAACCGGCATGGCGATGCCCGAAAGCATGACTCCGACTGTGTCGGCCATGCCGATCTTGACGGCGTCCAGGGCCTGGGCGGGGAGGGCGCCGAATTTCAGCGCCGTGGCGAATTCTGCAAGGGTGCGGGATAGAGGGGCGGCCATACCTTATCTCCGAAATTGTCAGACGAGTTGGAACAGGGGAAGCGGGATGCCGTCCTCGCCCTTTTCGATGACCAGTTCGACCGGCTTGCCGATCGCCAAGGCGTCGAACGGGGAATGGACGATGCGCGTCATCATGGTCGGACCTTCGTCCAAGGTGACATAGGCGATGACATAGGGCGGTGAAGCCGTCCGGCTGATGCTATAGGAATAGATGCATCCACGGCCGGAAGCTGGGCGCCATTCGGTTTGCGGGCTGGCGCAATGCGGGCAGATCGCCCGCGGGTACCAATGGGCGCGCTTGCAGGCGGTGCAATATTTCAGGAGAAAGCGGCCCTCCGCCAACTCCGTCCAGAATTTTTGATTTTCCGGCTGATGGTCCAGGGCTTCTTGCAGCGCGCTCATCGGCTCACATCCTTTCCAGAACGAGCGTGGCGGAGCCGTGGCGTGTGCCCAGCATGCCGCCCGTGCCATGGGCGACCGCCAAGTTCAAATCGCGAACCTGGACGGCGGGATGCGCTTCGCCTCTGAGTTGGCGGACCGCCTCGATGATCTTGGTCATGCCGCCGCGATGCGCGGGATGGTTATTGCAAAGCCCGCCGCCATCAGTGTTGACGGCGAGCGGGCCTTGGCCGGAAATCAGTTTGCCATCGGCGACGAAGGCGCCGCCTTTGCCCCGCGCGCAAAAACCCAGATCTTCCAGCTGGACCAGGACAGTGACGGTGAAGCTGTCATACAATGACGCATATTTGACGTCCGACGGCCGCACGCCGGCTTCGGCGAAGGCTGCCGCGCCGCTGAACCGGCCCGCCGAATATGTCAGATCGATATCGCCGCCCGCCGTGTGTTTGACGGATTCGGCGGCGCCCCGGATTTTCACCAGCGGACGCTTGAGGCTGCGGGCGACTTCCGGGCGGGTGACGATCACCGCGCCGCCCCCGTCGCTCACGATGCAGCAATCGAGCTTGTGCAGCGGGTCGGCCACCAATTGTGAATTCATCACCTCTTCGACGGTGACGGGCGTGCGCAGCATCGCATTGGGATTGTGTTGCGCGTGATGGGAGGCGGCGACCTTGATCCAGGCCAGCTGCTCGCTGGTGGTGCCATATTCATGCATATGGCGCTTGGCGCACATGGCGTAGGTATTGAGGATCGTCATCCCGAAAGGCGTTTCCCAGGCATAATCCGGCTGCGCCGGGCTGTCGGCCCGCTTCAAGCCGCCTTTGGGGACGCCTTCGCTGCGCGGCCGGCCGGCCAATGTCACCAGCGCGACATTGCATTTGCCCGCCGCAATGGCCTGGGCCG
>CALMGU010000105.1 GCA_937865685.1 uncultured Alphaproteobacteria bacterium
TGCTGCCGATCACGGTGGCGCCCAGATGCTTGGCCCATTGGCAGGCGATCTGGCCGACGCCGCCGGCGGAGGAATGAAACACGATGGTCTCGCCCGCCTTCACGGCGTGAATCTGGCGCAGCAGATATTGCGCGGTCATGCCTTTAAGCATCGAAGCGGCGGCAACTTCGTCGCTCACGCCGTCGGGTAGCTTCACCACTTTTTCGGCAGGAACATTGTTGGCTTCGGCATAGGAGCCGATGGCGCCGGAGCAGTAGCCCACCCGCTCGCCGATCCTGAAGCCGGTGACGCCGGCGCCCAGGGCTTCGACCACGCCTGCTGCTTCCGAGCCCAGGCCCGACGGCATCGGCAAGGGATAAAGGCCGCCGCGATGATAGATATCGATGAAGTTCACGCCGATGGCGGTGTGCTTGATCCGCACCTGGCCAGCGGCAGGTGCGGGCAGATCATAATCCTTATATTCCAGAACCTCGGGACCGCCGGTCTTCTCGAAACGGATGGCTTTGATCATTTTATTGGTCCTTCAACTTAGGTTCTGACGGAAAAACGTGGCGCTGCGGATATTGGCGAAATCCGCATTGGCCTTGTCGTAATGCGCCCCGCCCACCCGGGCGAAGGCATGGTTCATTTGCGGATAGCGGTAGAGCGTGACGTGTGAATTGCCTTTAAGGCCAGCTTCGATCTTGGCTTGGGCTTCGGACGGCACATATTCGTCGGCTTCGGCGATATGCAGCATCAAGGGGTTCTTGATCTTGTCGGCTTCATTCAGCCGGCTTTGGATATTGATGCCGTAATAGCCCACCGAGGCGTCGGAATTGGTCCGTGCCGCCGTGAGATAGGCGAGTTGCCCGCCCAGGCAATAACCCAGCGCGCCCACCTTGCCGGTGCAGCCGGGCAGCGCCCGCAGATGATCGATTGTGGCCTGAATATCCGCTATGCCCTTGTCGATGTTGAAGCGGTTCATCAGATCGAGCGCTTTCTTCCAGTCGGCGTCGGTCTTGTCGGTGAGCTGAACGCCAGGCTCCAGCCGCCAGAATAGATCGGGCACCAGGGCGTAATAGCCGCGAGACGCCATGCCGTCGGCAACTTCGCGCATCACTTGGTTGACGCCGAAAATCTCCTGAATGACGACCAGGCCGGGCCCGCGCCCGCTGCCGGGGCTGGCCAGATAGCCGGTGAAGGCGCCGTCCCTGCCGTTGATGGTGACCGTCTGTCCGCTCATTTTCACCCCGTGATATATCGAAGGTTAGCTGCCCGGACGAAGAATCCTAGCCCTGTTTATGTCGGCCCCCCATTGTCTCTTTCGCGCAAGCGCTCAGAGACATTTCCCCCCGCCAGCGGCTTCGCCGCGCGGGGGGAAATGTCATGACTAAGATGCGCGGGCGTTCAGGGCTAGAGATCGGCGATTAGGCAGTTCCAGCCGGCGCACGCGGCGGCAAGGTCAGAACCTGGCTGAGCGTCACCGCGCTGGTGATGGGGGCCGAGCAATCCGCGCGCGAGCAGAGATAGGCCGTGGGTGCGCCGTTGATCATGCCCTTGCCAAAGGCGGGATGGCCGGTGGGCAGTGCCTCGCCGGAATCCACCACATAGAGCAGCCGGTTGGGCAGGACCTTGCCCCACACCACTTTGATCAATTCCTGGGTGCGCGGATTGCTGCGCGGCCCCACCACCACCACCTGGAAGCCGGACACGAAGGTCTCCAGGCTGTTGAGATAGGAGGCGCAGGAGGCCCAGGCGCGGCCATATTCGTCCGCAAAGGCTTCGAGCTGGCCGCGCGCCCGCTGGCCGTAATGGCCTTCGCCGGTGATTTGTCCCAGGCGCGTCAACACCCAGGTCATGATGCCGTTGGCCGACGGCACGGCCTGATCGTAGAGAACCCGGGCCCGCACGATCAGGGTCTGCGCATCGTCGGCGGTGGTGCAGTAACCGCCCTTCTCATTGTTCCAGAAATGATCGTTGAGGGTGGTGACCCAGCCCTTGGCGGCGTCCAGGAAGCGTTTTTCGCCGGTCACTTCCCACAGGAACAGCGCCGCGCGCGCCATATGGGCATAATCGTCGGCGAAGGCCGGGGCCCCGCGCACGCCCGCATTGGCGGAATGATAGAGCCGGTCGCCTTCGCCCAGCGCCTTGACCACTTGATCGAAGGCATGGATCGCGGCCTTGACCCAATCGGCGCGATCCATCGCCGCGCCCGCCTGGGCCAGCGCGGCGATGGCAAGACCGTTCCAGTCCGCCAAAAGGGTTTCGTCGCGCGCCGGCCGCACCCGCTTGTCGCGCGCCGCCAGAAGCATGCCGCGCTGCTTCACCAGCAAGGCTTCGTCGGCTTCGGTGAGCTGCGGCTGGGGATGGCCCGTGCGGCGCAGAATGTTGCGCCCGCCGGTATGATTGCCGTCGCGGGTCACACCATAGACCGACTTGAAGCGCTGGGCGAAGGTGCCGGACAAGGCGGCGTCGATTTCCGCTTCGGTCCAAAGATAATATTTGCCTTCCTCGCCTTCGGATTCCGCTTCCAGGCCGGCGGCGAAACCATTGTCCATGGTGAGGTCGCGCAGCATCCAGCCCACCGTTTCCTCGACCCGCTGGCGGCAAAGACCGTTGCGGTTAAACTGCCAGATGCCGGTGAGGAATTCGACGATCAGCGCGTTGTCGGCCAGCATCTTCTCGAAATGCGGCACCAGCCAGCGTTCGTCCACGGTGTAGCGGAAAAAGCCGCCGCCGATATGGTCATACAATCCGCCCAACACCGACGCATCGATGGTGGTGGTGACCATCTGCAGGAATTGCTGGATGCCCGAGCGCATGTAAGCGCGCCACAGAATGTCCAGGAAAATGGTCTGGGGGAATTTCATCCCGCCATTGCTGAGATAACTGAGCTGACCGCCCAGGAAGATGTCGTAGCGCTGGCCGATGCGCAAGGCCGCGATGTCGAGCTGAATGGCTTCGGCCTGGCCCGCCATGTTGCGGTCGAGCAGCATCTGCATCTGCTGGAACACGCCGTTGGCGCTGGCTTCGACTTCCTCGCGCTTGTCGCGGTAAAGCGCGATCACATCATCGAGCACGCGCGCGAAAGCGGGCTGGCCCAGCTTCTCCACATCCGGCAGATAGCCGCCGACGAAGAAAGGATGGCCCTTGGGGGTGAGGAAGATGGTGAGCGGCCAGCCGCCATTGAAGCCCATCAGATTGCCGGCGGCCTGGTACATCTGGTCGATGTCGGGGCGCTGCACCCGGTCCACGATCACGGGAATGAAATTCTCGTTGATCTTCTGCGCCGTCTCGGCGTTGGAGAAGCTTTCCCGGTTCATCACATGGCACCAGTGGCAGGCGGCATAGCCGATGGAGAGCAGGATCGGCTTGCCCGCCGCTTCGGCCTCGGCCAGCACCTCATTGCTCCAGACCCGCCAGGCGACCGGGTTGTCCTTGTGCGCCAGAAGATAGGGGCTGGTGGCGTTCTGAAGAGCGTTCATCGCTGGTTCCATTGGACGCGGCGATGAGGGAAGATCGCCGGAAGTTTGAAGGGCCGCGCTTCTTAGCTGAAACCGGCTGCACTCGGAAGGGCAGCCAAAAACAGGGTAATCGCCCATGAAAATGCATATCGAGCTGGACATGACGCCGGAGGAGGCCCGGGCGATGATGGGCCTGCCGGACGTGGCGCCGCTGCAAAAGCAGATGTTGGACGACATGCGGGCGCGCATGACCAGGGCCATGGAAGCGGGCGATATGGAAAGCCTGATGCGGGCCTGGGCGCCTTTGGGCGGCACCGAAGCCTTCACCCAGTTTCAGAAATTCCTTTGGGATAGCGCCAGCATTGTGGCCCGGGGCGGCAAGCCAAAGGAAAAGCCCTGACTTTGGCGCCTGTTGAAACGATTTTTGCCCTGGCCAGCGCACCCGGCCGGGCCGGGGTTGCCCTGGTGCGGGTTTCGGGCCCGGACGCGGGACCCATTCTGGCCGCGCTGTCGGGCGGCCTGCCCCCGCCCCGGACGGCGCGCTTGCGCGGCTTGCGGACGAGGGACGGCGAAATCGACCGCGCCCTGGTGCTGTGGTTTCCCGCCCCCGCCAGTTTCACCGGCGAGGATGTGGCGGAATTTCACATCCATGGCGGCCGCGCCATCCGCGAGCGCCTGTTCGAAGCGTTGGCCGGGTTGGGAGCAAGGCCAGCGGGGCCCGGCGAATTCTCCCGGCGGGCGGTGGAGCATGGCCGGCTGGATCTCACCCAAGCCGAAGCCATCGCCGACCTGGTGGACGCCGAAACGCCCGCCCAGCTGCGCCAGGCGCTGCGTCAATATGACGGCGCGCTGGCCGATCTTTACGAAGGCTGGCTGGCGGATTTGATCGCGGCCTTAAGCCGGGCGGAAGCGGCCATCGATTTTTCCGACGATGGCGTGGGAGAGGCGGAGTTCGCCGCCGCGCGGGCCCGGGTTCGGGAAATCATCGGGGCCATCCAAGCGCATATGGATGACCACCGCCGCGGCGAGGCGCTGCGCGAGGGATTGAAGCTGGCCATCATCGGTCCGCCCAATGCCGGGAAAAGCTCGCTGATCAATGCCCTGGCAAGGCGCGAGGCCGCGATCGTGTCGGACATTCCCGGCACTACCCGCGATGTGATCGAGCTGCGGCTGAACCTAGGCGGTTATCTGGTGCAGGTCGCGGACACGGCGGGCCTGCGCGAGACGGGCGATGCGATTGAAGCCGAAGGCGTGCGCCGGGCCCTGGCCCAGGCGGGGATGAGCGATCTGGTGCTGCTGCTGCGCGACGGCACTGTTCCGTACACGGATTATCCCGGCGTCGCGCCCGATCTGCTGATCTGGAACAAGAGCGACCTGCCCGGTTTTCAGAAGCGGGACGGAATTTCCTTGTCGCTCAAAAGCGGCGAAGGACTCAACGAACTGATTGCGATGTTGACCGCGATGGTGGCGGAACGCCTGGAAACACAGGATCAAACGCCCGCCCTCACCCGGCCGCGCCATCGCGAAGCGCTCGGCCACGCGCTGGAATCTCTGCGTCACGCCCTCACCGCGCCACCCGATCAGCCGGAGCTGTTCGCGGAAGATCTGCGCTTGGCATTGCGGGCGATCGGACGCATCACCGGCCGGGTCGATGTCGAGGAATTGCTCGACAGCGTGTTTCGCGATTTTTGTATTGGGAAGTGAACAGCATTATGTAGTTGCCTCATTTTGGGGTAGGCTGGCCCCGGTTAGGGGCCTGAGATGCCGACAATTCACCTTGTCCCGCAGGACTTGCGGGATCTTTACCATGTCCATGAATGGCGGAACGCGGCGGGCGTCCTTGAGACGGCTTGCCCGGCCGAATGGGGCGAAATTATCGCCGTACTGAGGGACTTTCGCCTTTACCGGTCTGAGGTAAAGAAGGCTGGCGGCAATCGGTCGCCAATATCTGACCGTTTGGACTATGGCTTTTACATCCGGGACTGGCTCGAAAAACATTTCGAGACGGCCATAGTGCTGGACAATACCCGCGTCGAAAGCCCCACTCACAAAATCGACTGCTTTAAAGGCCGCGTAGCCCTCGAAATCGAATGGAACAACAAAGACCCGTTCTATGACAGGGACCTAAACAACTTCCGCTTGCTGTTCGAATTGCGGGCAATTGACGTTGGCGTGATCGTAACCAGGGCTACGGAATTGCAGTCAATCTTTAACAAGCTGGGAAAAGGTAAGTCCTACGGAAACTCGACTACCCATCTGGACAAACTGTTGCCGCGTCTCGATGGCGGGGGCGGCGGGGGGTGCCCCGTCCTCGTATTTGCTATCCGTGACAAACTTTATGTCGAAGACCGTCCGGCTGTGCAGGCCGTCCCTAAGATTGCAAAATCCAAAACGAAGAAGAAAAAAAAGAAATAACCGCTACTCGGCCGCGAGAAGCGCTCCGCTATGGTTTTTGTAAGTCGGCCAGTTCGGCGCATAATCAGCATCCGCTTGATTGCCCCAGACCTTCCAGCCTTTCCGCGCGCCGCGCGCAAATAGTTCCAAATACGGCCCCGGTGAGCAAGCCTCGATAATTGGGTAAAGCTCGTCCGGCTTGCGCGAATGTTCCCGTTTACGGCTAGCGATAAAATTTACTTGGCTTCGACCGGGAGAAAGTGTGCGCGCATTTTTTCCTCGGACTCCAAACAAAACGAGTTCGGTGACATTACGAAAATAGAAGCCGACACCTCGTCCATCTGGACCACCATCTTTCCTTATTTTGTGCCAAACGATGTTGGATTTATATGTGAAACCCCATTCCGCCATTACGGTCAAACCTTCTGCCAACAGCGCATTGGGCACCCAAAGATAAAGATGCGCTGTATCAGCAGCGGCAGCCTTGACTGGAAGCGCCATAATTTCAGGTAGAGACAGGGTACCATAACGCGATAGCCGCTTATGCTCTGGGGCAATTTTTCCCGTGCTGTTTTGGAAGCGCCAAGGGGGGTCTGCGAGAATCGTCGCAAATTTCTTTGTGGCGACAAATTTTTTAAGATCAGCCGATGGATCAAGCTCCGTATTCATCAGGCGTCCCCGAGATGGATCGTATTACAGCCGATAGCTTCAAGGCATTGGACAAAGAAAACCGCCGTGAAACTGCCTCGCCCAATCTTATTGGAAATATTGCGTTCGTTTTCTTCGATCCCGATTGCTCCCAGCTTTTCTGCTAGGTCGGCATAGCTGAAGCCTCGACGCTTTAGTTCGGCCTTCAGGATGCCCTTCACTTTGGCCCGCCAATCCTTGGTCTTTTGCTTGGATCTGCTGGTCACCAAGAGTCCGCTGATTCGATGTCGGAATCATCATATATGATGTGATTCTCACTGGCAATCCACGATTATGTTTCGTGATATTTAATTGAATGCGGATTTCCGCGTCGTAAGTGAGCCGTTGCCCTGATGCGGCAATGCGCGTATTTCCCCGCGCATGAGCGGCTATGACGTCATCGTGATCGGCGGCGGCCATGCGGGCTGCGAAGCGGCGGCGGCGGCGGCGCGCGCGGGTGCGGCCACGCTTCTTCTCACCCACAAATTCGAGACCCTGGGCGAAATGTCCTGCAATCCGGCCATTGGCGGGGTGGGCAAGGGCCATCTGGTTCGTGAGATCGATGCCCTGGACGGTCTGATGGGCCAGGTCGCGGACCGGGCCGGGATTCAATTCCGCCTGCTCAACCGCCGCAAAGGCCCCGCCGTGCGCGGCCCCCGCGCCCAGGCCGACCGGGCGCTTTATCGCGCCGCCATGCAGGAGGCGCTGGTCCAGATCGCCGGATTGGAAATCCGCGAGGCGGCGGCGGAAGACCTGATTTTAAAGGACGGACGGGTCACCGGCGTCCGCACCGCGGACGGGCAGGAGATTTTCGCGGCTGCCGTGGTGCTGACCACCGGCACTTTCCTGAACGGCCTGATCCATATCGGGGAGACGCAAATCCCGGCGGGACGGATGAAGGTCACCGACGGCGTCGAGCCGCCGTCTCTCGGCCTGTCCAAGACACTTTATAGCTTCGGCCTGCCGATGGGCCGGCTGAAGACCGGCACCCCGCCCCGCCTGGATGGCCGGACCATCGATTGGGCCAGCCTGGAATCCCAGGCGGGAGACAATCCGCCCACGCCCTTCTCCTTCCTGACCCGGACGATCGCCACCCCGCAGATCGCCTGCGCGATCACCCGCACCACGTTGCAGACCCATGCGATCATCCGGGCCAATCTGCATCGGGCGCCCATCTATTCGGGCCAGATTGCCTCCACCGGGCCCCGCTATTGCCCCTCCATCGAAGACAAGGTGAGCCGGTTCGCGGACCGGGAAAGCCATCAGATTTTCCTGGAGCCAGAAGGACTTAACGACAACACGATCTATCCCAACGGGATTTCCACCTCCCTGCCCCAGGATGTGCAGCTGGCGTTGCTGGCCACCATTCCGGGCCTGGAAAAAGCCGCCGTCCGCCGTCCCGGCTACGCCATCGAATATGATTATGTCGACCCCCGCGCTCTTTCCCCCGCTTTGGCGGTGAAGGCGGTACCGGGCCTCTATCTGGCCGGGCAAATCAACGGCACCACGGGATATGAGGAAGCCGCGGCCCAGGGTCTGATGGCCGGTCTCAATGCCGCCCGGGTGGCGGGCGGCCAGGCGCCGGTCATTCTGGACCGGGCCCAGGCCTATATCGGGGTGATGATCGACGATCTGGTGACCAAGGGCGTCAGCGAGCCCTATCGCATGTTCACCTCGCGGGCGGAGTATCGCCTCACCCTGCGGGCGGACAACGCGGATCAGCGGCTGACCGGGCTGGGTGAGAGTCTGGGCATTATCGGGTTCGAGCGCCGCCAGGCCTTCCGGACGAAGATGGAGCGGCTGGCCGTTTCACGTGAAACAATGGCGGCCTGCACCCTGACCCCCAATGAAGCGGCCAAGCATGGCCTGACCATCCGCCAGGATGGCGTCCGGCGGACGGCGACCGACCTGTTGAGCCTTCCGGAGGTGGATTTTGCCCGCCTGGCGGCGATCTGGCCGGACCTAGGGGCTATGGAACCGGAAATCATCGAGCAATTGGAGATCGATGCCCAATATGCCGGATAT
>CALMGU010000106.1 GCA_937865685.1 uncultured Alphaproteobacteria bacterium
GCTGATCGCGGCGCTGTACTCCACGCTCATCGCACCCTGGAACGGCTGGACGCTCGGCGCGGTGGTCGTTGTCGCCGCCCTGGCGGGTCTCGTTCGCACCTGGCGCACCGCGCCTCGAGAGCTCGCCTGGCTGGCGATCGGCTTTGGTCCCTATGCCGTCTTCCACCTCGTCTTCCAGGAGACGGCCACCACCCGCTACGCGCTGCCGCTGGTGGTGCCGATCGCCTTCTGTGCCGGCCGTGCGCTGGCCTCGTTGCCGCGGCTGGCGACGACGCTGACGGCCGTTGGGCTCGCGCTCGCCAGCCTGATCGCCACCCGCCCGGCGCTGGCTGCCTACGCGGAGAGCCCGGCACCGGCGTTCCAGGTGCTCGAGCGGTGGGCCAACATGACCACGGCGTCCGGGGCGGAGGCACCGGTGCTGGCGATGCACCGCCGCCAGGAGCTCGACATGCGGCGTCCGCTGCTGTGGGAGCAGGCGCGGGTGCCGATGTTCTCGGCGCACCTGCCGGCACCGCCCAAGCACGAGGTCTTCGAACTCGTGAAGTACTGGACCGGCGGCGGCCGGCGGCCGATCTGGTTTCTCGCCGACCCGCCGCGCAGCGACCTGCGGCTCATCGACCCGCACGCGCTGCAGAAGGTGGCCGAGTACCGCTGGGGCTTCGACGCCACCGACCTGCTGGGCGGTGTGCGGCCGAACGTCATGGACTTCTACAACATCGGCCTCCCGGGCTGGTTTGCCGGCGAAGGCTGGGCGCTGACGCCGGAGCTCGCCGGCGTGGCCAGGGACGAAGGGAAGGGACCCGGACGCGCGCCGATCCAGGCGTGGATTCGCCGCCGCAGCGGTGCGATCACGCTGATGATCGGTGGCCGCAAACTCTCGGGCGCTCAACCAACCCCGGTCACCGTGATGCTGGACGGCCGGCCGGTCTGGGACGCAGCGGTCGCGCCCGGCTTCTTCCTGCAGTTCGTTCGACTCGAGGACGGTGCGCTGGCCGGTGACGGTGACTATGCCACGCTGACGGTCCGCAGCGGGACCGACGAGGTCGCGATCGAGCAGTTCGACGTCCAGTCGACCGATGTCCCGGTCTATGGGTATGGCGAGGGCTGGCAGGAGCTCGAGTACAACCCCGCTACCGGTCGCCTCTGGCGCTGGACGACCGAGAAGGCCGTGCTGCGGGCGCTGGCGCCGCCGGTGCCGCGCACACTGCACCTCGAGGGAGAGTTCGAGACGTCCGCGAAGAGCGCGCACGTGACCATTCGCGCCGGCGGCCGCGTGCTCGCCGAGCACGACGTGCCGCGCCAGTTCACCCTCGACGTCCCGGTGCCGGCCGACGTGTTCGCGGCGGCAGCGAACGCCGCATCGACCGGGGCGGTGGCCAGCGTGACCGAACTGACTATCGAAAGCGACCAATGGTATGTGCCGGCCGAGACCAACTGGCGGCCGACGCAGGACCGCCGTCATCTTGCGCTACGCCTGTTCGCTTGCGAGCTTCGGTAGTCGCTCACTTTAGGCCGGGTAGGCCGGGTAACGCGCATGCAGGAGAAAAGCACCGAGATCATGGCGCTGGGCCATGACCAGCAATTCCTGCGCAACTGGCAATTCTATCTGGGCATCTGCGCCGCGTCGTTCAACGTCGCCCGCACCGATGTGGTGCAGGTCGAACTGGTCAACGCGTAATCCTTTCGGCCTGACGCCCCATCGCGGGCAGCAGCAACAGCGCCAGGAAAAACAGCCCGCCCAATATCCACCAGGCCTCGTTGCAGGATTGCGTGAGCCCCGCGCGGCGCACCATCGGCTCGATCAAGGCTTGAGTCACCGGATCGACCGGACCCATCGGGCGGTTGTGAAAAAGCCTGACTGGCAAGCCCGCCAGCGCCGCCGCTTTGGGATCGCCCGCCTGAAGCCGCGCCACCAACGATGCGACATGCCCCGGCGTGCGCTCGTTCAGGATCGTGTCGATCACGGCGATGCCGATGGCGCCGCCCAGATTGCGCATCAGGTTGAACAATCCGCTGGCTTCCGCCACCTGGTCCTGCGGCCAGATATCCAGCGCCAGGCGCGTGGCCGGCAGAAGACAGAACAGGATCGCCAGGCCGCGCAGCACCTGCGGCCAGAACAAGGCGTCGAAATCACTGGCGATGGTGGTAAAGCCATTGGCGATCAGGCCCGCGCCGAACAGCGCGAACCCCAGCGCGGTCAATATCCGCGCGTCGGCGCGGGTTTCGGCCCAGGCGGCCACGGGCGCGGTGATCAGCTGGGCCGCGCCGGTCACCGTCAGGATCATGCCGATCGCCAGCGGCGTGTGCCCCCGCACCAGACCCAGGAATATGGCGAGCAGATAAACCGAGCCATAAAGGCCCGCACCCAAAACAAAACTTAGCCCGCAGCCCAGCGAAAAACCGCGATGGCGAAAGCGGCCAAGATGCACAAAGGGATGCGCCACCGACAGGGCGCGATAAATGCCGAGACCGCCCGCCAGGATGCAGAGACCGGCCAAGCCCGTCACGCGCATGCCTTGCCAATGCTGGCGCGGCGCTTCGCTGAGCAGCCATTGCAGCCCCGCCAGAAATACCGCGAAGAGCAGCAAGGTGAGAATATCGACGCGCCTCAACACGGCGAAATCGCCGTCTTCTTTTTTCAGGGCGGTCAGCACGGTCAGGACCACGGCCAGGCCCGGCAGGATGTTGATCAGGAATATCCAGTGCCAGGACTGCGCCTGCGTCAGCCAGCCGCCCAGAAGCGGCCCCATGGTGGGCGCCAGCAACGCCGCCACGCCCGCCATGGTCGTGGCCAGGACCTGATGCGGCCGGGGGATCAGCACGAACACCGCCGTGAACACGGACGGAATCAGCATACCGCCGAAAAAGCCCTGCACCACGCGCGCCGCGATCAAGAGTTCAAAACTGGGCGACAATGCGCAGGCCAGGCTGGCAGCCACAAATCCCAAACTGGCCAGCGCGAACAGCAGCCTGAGCGACAAGGCGCGGGTGAGAATGCCGGTGAGCGGGATCGCCACCACTTCGGCCATCAGATAGGCGGTCTGGATCCAGCCCAGCTGGCCCAAGGGAATATGCAGCGCGGTCTGGATGGCGGTAAGTGAGGACGCCACCACTTGAATGTCCAGCACGGCCATGAACATGCCCAGGCACATGGCGGCGAAGCCCAGCCAAAGGACAATGGGTTTCATGCCCGATCCCCTCAGCCCAGCTCCCGTCTTGGCGCCAGGCCCGTCTCTTCTTCACGAATGCGCCAGTAAAGCACCGCCGCATTGACGATGGAAAACCCGATAGCGACCCAGATTTCGCCGAATGCCATGGGCAGCGCCAGAATCTCGCCCGCCACCACCAGATAATTGGGGTGGCGGACATAGCGATACGGTCCCCGCTTCACCAAGGGCACGCCGGGAAGCGAGATGATGCGGGTGGTCCAGTAAGGGCCAAGGCTGGCGATCACCCAGACGCGCAGCGCCTGCAGAGCCAAGAACACCAGGATCCAGCCCCAATGGATCACCACCGGCGTGGGGATCAGCCAGAGCACCGCCATCAGCCAGGCCATGTGCAAAAGAACGATGAAGCGGTAATGCCCGGCGCCGATTTCAACCGCACCTTTTGCTTTCAACTTCTGGGTGTTGCGGTTGGCCAGGACCAGTTCGCCCGCCCGCTGCAATATCACCAGCGCGATAATGGCATAGGCGACAAAGATCATCTCTCATTCACCAGCATCAGAAACGCCGCCGAGAAGCCGGGCCCCAGCGCGGTCAGCAAGGTGCGCCCAGCCTTCTTGCGCACATCCATGCGCTCGGCCACGAACAGCACCGTAGCTGCGGACATATTGCCATAGTCGCTCAAGATGGAACGGCTGTCTTTGAGCCCGCCGCGCGGCATGTCCAGGGCATCCTCCAGCGCGTCCAGCACTTTGGCGCCGCCCGGATGACAGGCAAAGGCATCGATGTCGCCCCGCGCGATGGCATTGCGCGCCAGGAATTCGTCCAGCAGGGCACGAAAATCGCTGGCCACCAGGCCCGGAATGCTGGTGGCGAAGCGGGCCTTGAGCCCGTCTTCCGCCATGTCCCAACCCATTACGTCCAGCGAATGGGGCCAGGTATGTTCGCCTGCCGCGGTTAAGGCCGGGCCTTCGCCGTCGGTGGAGAGGATCGCGCCCGCCGCGCCGTCCCCGAACAGGGCAGTGGCCACGATATTGCTTTTGGAAATGTCATTCTTGCGGAAGGTAAGCGCGCAAAGTTCGACCACCAGGAACAAGACCTTGCTCCCAGGATGGGCGCGGGCGAGATCGGCGGCGCGCGCCAGACCGGTGACGCCGCCGGCGCAGCCCAGGCCGAAGATCGGCAGCCGCTTGATGTCGCGGTTGAGCCCCATCCGTTCCACCAGCAAGGCATCCAGGCTGGGCGTGGCGATGCCGGTGGTGGAGACCACCACGATACTGTCGATGTCGCCGGTTTGAAGTTTCGCCTCCTCCAGAAGACGGCGCGTCACCGTCTCCAGCAGGTTCACGGCATTTTCGATGTAAAGCTGGGTGCGGTCCGTCCATCCGTGATCGCCCAGATACCACTCGATCGGCACGCAGGAATGACGGCGCCGGATGCCGGTATTCTCGAACACGGGAATGAGCCGCGCGATATCGCGCATCTCGGCGAACAGGCTGCGGGCATAATGCGCCGCTTGATTTTGCGCGATGACGTAAGGGGGAACCGCGGATTTCAAGGCGAGCAGGCGGGGATTCATTGATCCTCGTTTACGCAGTATCTGCGTCGTTGGTCAGCTCTACCCCGTTCCTTCATACGTACCGGAGCGAAAAAAGACCAGAATGCCGGCTGTGGCATGCATGCGTCCGCTTAAGAAAAGCGGCATAAATGCGGCGTTTTGGACAGTTTTGGTCTGTTGAAAAGCCATGATTGCGGTTGTAAATCTGGCCCGAGTAGGGGCCGGACTAAGAGGTAAATTGATGTCGTATGGGAAAATCGCCGCCGCGTCGTTGATCGCGGTCGGGATGCTGTCGAGCCAGGCTTTCGCGGCGGGGGATCCCGTCAAAGGCAAGGCCGTGTTCGCGCGCTGCGCTGTTTGCCACAATGTCGAAAAGGATGGCGGCAATGGCGTTGGCCCCAACCTGTTCGGAATCTCGGGCCGCAAGTCCGCTTCCGTCGAAGGCTTTAACTATTCCGGGCCGATGAAGGGCGCGAAGCTCACCTGGACGGACGAAAACCTCACCAAATGGGTTTCCGGTCCCGCCAAGATGCTGCCCGGCAACAAGATGGCGTTCGGCGGCATCGCCCAGAAGTCTCAAATCGCCGATGTGGTCGCCTATCTGGACACGCTGAAATAACACGGTGTGGCGCGATGACGCATCGAGGCGTTATTGCGATGCAGCATAACAGCTAAGAGTTCCTGAACCCGGCACGTCCCGAACGTGCCGGGTTCATTGACATTTGCCGACCCCCGCGCCTAGTTTTTGCGCCGCACAAGAGCCAAGGGCGGCGAACGCCCGATCAGGACGTTCCCAAGCCACCCGAACAGGGATCCGATAGCGCCATGAAAGTGCTCGTGCCCGTCAAACGGGTCATCGACTACAATGTGAAGGTCCGCGTCAAAGCGGATCAAACCGGCGTCGATCTCGCCAATGTCAAAATGTCCATGAATCCCTTCGACGAGATCGCCGTCGAAGAAGCGGTGCGCCTGAAGGAAAAAGGCAACGCCGCCGAGATCGTGGCAATCTCCATCGGGCCCCAGCAGGCGAGCGAAACCATCCGCACCGCCCTCGCCATGGGCGCGGATCGCGGAATTCTGGTGAAGACCGATGGCGATGTGGAGCCGTTGGCGGTTGCCAAAATTCTCAAGGCCATCGTGGAGGCCGAACAGCCCGGCCTGGTGATCACCGGCAAACAGGCGATCGACGATGACAGCAACCAGACCGGCCAGATGCTGGCCGCGCTTTTGGGCTGGGGCCAGGGTACCTTCGCCCACAAGCTGGAGCTGGACGGAAGCACCGCGAAGATCGAGCGGGAAATCGACGGCGGACTTCAGACCGTGGAGGTCAAGTTGCCGGCGGTGATGACCACGGATCTGCGCCTCAACGAGCCGCGCTACGCTTCCTTGCCCAACATCATGAAGGCGAAGAAAAAGCCCATCGAAGAAAAGACACCCGCCGATTACGGCGTCGATGTCACTCCGCGCCTGAAAGTTCTGAAAGTGGCCGAACCGTCCAAGCGCGGCGGCGGCGTCAAAGTCAAAAGCGTTGCCGAACTTCTGGACAAGCTCAGCGAAGCGGGTGCGATCTGATGACGTCGCTGGTCCTTGCCGAACACGATAACAAACATTTGAGCGACGCCACCGCCAAGACGGTAACGGCGGCGGCCTCGGTGTCCGCGCCCGTGCATATTCTGGTGGCGGGCGAGAATTGTGCCGCCGTGGCGGACCAGGCAGCCAAGATCGCGGGCGTGGAAAAAGTGCTGCTCGCGGACGATGCGCTTTATGCGCATCTGGTGGCCGAGACGATGGAGACGCTGATCCTCTCCCTCGCCGGCAATTATGACGCGGTCCTGGCGCCCGCCACCACCAGCGGCAAGAACATCCTGCCGAGGATCGCCGCCAAGCTGGACGTGCCGCAGATCTCCGAAATCCTGAAGGTGGTGAGCGCCGATACGTTCGAGCGGCCGATCTATGCCGGCAACGCCATCCAGACCGTCCAGGCGCCGGCCGGAAAGAAAATCATCACCGTGCGCGTCACCGCCTTCAAAGCGGCGGCGGATGGCGGCAGCGCGGTCGTCGAAAAAATCGCGGCCGGAAGCGATCCGGGCATGGCGAAATTCGCAGGCGAAGCCTTGTCGAAGTCCGAGCGTCCGGAACTCACCTCCGCCAAGATCGTGGTGTCGGGGGGGCGCGGCCTGGGCTCGGCGGAGAATTTCAAGCTGATCGAGAAAGTCGCGGACCGCCTGCATGCCGCGGTCGGCGCCAGCCGGGCGGCGGTGGATGCGGGCTATGTGCCCAACGATTATCAGGTGGGCCAGACCGGCAAGGTGGTGGCGCCCGATCTTTACCTGGCCGTAGGCATTTCCGGCGCTATTCAGCATCTGGCCGGAATGAAGGATTCCAAGATCATCGCCGCCATCAACAAGGACGAAGAAGCGCCCATCTTCCAGGTGGCGGATTTCGGCCTGGTCGCCGATCTCTTCCAGGCGCTTCCCGAGATGGATCAAGAATTGGCCAAGCGCGGCCGTTAAACACGAAGGGTGTATCGATGAGTATTCAACGCATCGGCGTCATTGGCGCCGGCCAGATGGGCACCGGCATCGCGCATGTTCTGGCGCTGGCCGGTTACGACGTGGTCCTGGACGATCTCAACAAGGACGCGCTGGGCAAGTCGCTGGAGCGCATCGAAAAGAACATGCAGCGCCAGGCCGCCAAGGGTGTGATCAGCGAGGACGCGATCAAGCCCGCCTTGGCGCGCATCCGCACCACCCAGTCGATGGACGATCTGAAAGACCGCGAGCTGGTGATGGAAGCGGCCACCGAAGACGAAGCCACCAAGAAGAAGCTGTTCCAGGAACTCTGCCCGCGGCTTTCACCCACCGCGATGCTGGCCACCAACACGTCCTCGATTTCGGTGACGCGCCTTGCCGCGTCGACCGACCGGCCGGAGCGCTTCATCGGCATTCATTTCATGAACCCGGTGCCGGTGATGCAGCTGGTGGAAGTGATCCGGGGCATCGCCACCGACGACACCACGTTCCAGACCGCGCTCGACATCGTCAAGCATGTGGGCAAGACCGCCGCCTATGCGGAAGATTTCCCCGCCTTCATCGTCAACCGCATCCTGCTGCCGATGATCAACGAAGCCGTCTATACGCTGTATGAAGGCGTGGGCAATGTCGATGCCATCGACACCGCGATGCGGCTGGGCGCCAATCATCCCATGGGTCCGCTGCAGCTGGCCGATTTCATCGGCCTGGATACCTGCCTGGCGGTGATGCAGGTCCTGTATGAAGGCCTGGCCGATTCCAAATACCGCCCCTGCCCGCTGCTGGTGAAATATGTCGAAGCCGGCTGGCTGGGCAAGAAAACGGGTCGCGGCTTTTACGATTACCGCGGCGAACACCCCGTCCCGACCAGATAAAAAAACTTACGCGCTCGGCGCGAGGGATTCTGTGGCCTGGGCAGGAGGATCGCGCGGAGCGTGCACCTAGCACGTGAGCACGTGCGACGAACCCAGGACGCAAAAGAACCGCGCCCCTTAGCTGCTCGCCAGACTTTTGAAATAGGCGACAAATTCCGGCGCGGCCCATTCGGCCGGCCCTTGCGCCTTGGCCACTTCCTTGCCGCTGGGATCAATCAGGACGGTCGTCGGCAGGCCGTAGGCGCCAAAGGCATGCAGCAGCGTCAGTTCGGTATCGACATAAACGCCCAGCGAATCCGCCTTGTGGTCCTTGAGAAAAGCCGCTGCCTTTTGCGGCGTGTCATGGCCCACATCGACCGCCAGCACCTTCATGCCCGGCACGGCCTTTTGCAGATTGACCAGGGATGGCAACTCCTTGACGCAGGGCGCGCACCAGGTGGCCCAGAGATTGACCAGCACATATTTGCCCTTGAAATCGCCGATGCTGTGCTTGCCCCCGGCCGCATCCACGAACACCGCCTTGGGCACCGGCGGCGCCTTGGTTTCCGCCGTCAGGGGCAAGGGCATGGCGGGCTTTGCGTGCGAAGGCGCGATCCCATATAGAACGCCCAGGACCAGAAGGACGGCGGCTTTTGTCGGCAGATTCTTCATGAAGCCTCGGGCGTGAACAATGACGGCAAATAAAATGTGGGGCGGGCGGTTTGAAACCGGTCCCGCCGCGATCATGAGGGAGATTACCCCCTCCATAGATTTCGACAAGCGGATGGCGGGCGAAGACCTGGCCGGTTCCAAGGTGCATGTGCGGATGCTGGCCTCCGAAGGCATCATCCCCAAGGACGATGCCGGGACGATCCTGCAGGGCCTGGACCAGATCGAAACCGAAATCGCCGAAGGCCGGTTCCTCTTCAAGCGCGAACTGGAAGACATTCATCTCAACATCGAAGCCCGGCTGACGGAAATCATCGGCCCCGTCGCCGGACGGCTGCACACCGCCCGCTCGCGCAACGACCAGGTGGTGACGGATTTCCGGCTTTGGGTACGCTCCGCCTGTGAGCGGGCCGACCGGGGCCTGATGGAACTGAGCCGCGCCTTGGTGGCGCAGGCCGAACGCCATGCCGCCAGCATCATGCCCGGCTACACCCATATGCAGCCGGCCCAGCCCGTCACCTTCGGTCATCATTTGATGGCCTATGTGGAAATGTTCGCCCGCGACCGGGGCCGGTTTGAAGATGCGCGCAAACGGTTGAATGAATCGCCCTTGGGCGCCGCCGCGCTGGCGGGCACCTCCTTTCCCATCGACCGCGACGTGACCGCGATGGGCCTGGGCTTCGCCCGTCCCATGCGCAATTCGATGGACGCGATTGCGGCCCGCGATTTCGCGCTGGAATATCTGGCGGCATCCGCCATCTCAGCCGTCAACCTGTCGCGGCTGGCGGGCGAGTTGGTGCAATGGTCGATGCCCGCTTTCGGCTTCGTGAAATTGTCGGACGCTTTCACCACCGGCTCCTCCATCATGCCGCAGAAGCGCAATCCCGACGCCGCCGAACTGATCCGGGGCAAGACCGGCCGGGTGCTGGGCGATTTCGTCTCGGTGGCCACCATGGTCAAGGGCCTGATGCTCACCTTCAACTCCGACATGCAGGAGGACAAGGAACGGGTGTTCGACGCCGCGGACACGATCGAACTTTCTCTCGCCGCCATGGCGGCAATGGTGGCCGACCTCACCGCCGATCCGGTCAAGATGCGGGCCGCCGCCGAACCCGGCTTCACCACCGCCACCGACCTGGCGGATTGGGTGGTGCGGGTGCTGAAAAAGCCGTTCCGCGAGGCCCATCACATTTCCGGCAGCATCGTCAAACGCGCCGAGGAATTGGGTGTCACCCTGGACATGCTGCCCCTGGCCGAGATGCAGAAGATCGAACCGGCCATCACCCAGGCGGTTTTCGATGTCCTGTCCTTGGAAGCCTCGGTCCGCTCCCGCATGAGCCTGGGCGGCACCGCCCCTGATCGTGTCAAGGAACAGATTCACTTCTGGCGCGAGAAACTCAGATGAGAAAAATTGTTCTGATCGCGATGCTGTCGCTGCTGGCCGCATCCTGCGGTGTGAAGAACGAACTGACCAAGCCGGACGGCACCACCACTCCGCGCAATCAGCCCGATCCCTCGCGCCCGCCCTATCCGATTGGCCGCTGACCGAAGATGAATTTCTTTTCCTACAAGGACGGCGTGCTGTCGGCGGAAGAGGTCGCGCTCGATCACCTCGCGGAAAAAGTCGGCACGCCTTTTTACTGCTATTCCAGCGCAACCCTGGAACGGCACTATAAAGTCTTCACACAGGCTCTGCCCAAGGATTCGCTGGTCGCTTTTTCCGTCAAGGCCAATGGCAATCTGGGCGTTCTCAAGACCTTGGCCAAATTGGGCGCGGGCGCCGATGTGGTGTCGGGCGGGGAACTGAAAAAGGCCCGTGCCGCGGGCATTACCGCCGACAAGATCGTGTTTTCCGGCGTGGGCAAAACCGCCGACGAAATGCGCCTAGCGCTGGAAGAAGGCATCTATCAGTTCAATGTCGAAAGCGAGCCGGAGCTGGACGCGTTGAACGCGCTGGCGCTCGCCATGTCCAAGCGCGCGTCCATCACTTTGCGCATCAATCCCGATATCGACGCCAAGACCCATGCCAAGATCACCACCGGCACGTCGGAAACCAAATTCGGCATTCCCTTCATTCACGCGCGCGAGGCGTATGCCGAAGCGGCAAAATTGAAGGGCATCGAAATCGTGGGCGTCGATGTCCATATCGGCAGCCAGATCACCGACCTGGAACCTTTCGAGGCCGCGTTCCGCCGCGTGGGCGAGTTGGTCGCCACCTTGCGCGGCGACGGCCATGCCATCAGCCGCCTGGATCTGGGTGGCGGCCTGGGCGTGCCTTATATCGAAGACAATCGGCCGCCGCCCGATCCCGCCGCCTATGGCGCGATGGTCACGCGGGTGACGAAGGATTTGAATTGCCGGCTGATCTTCGAGCCCGGCCGCCTGATCGCCGCCAATGCGGGCGTGCTGGTGACGCGGGTGATCTATGTGAAGCGAGGCGACGCCAAGACCTTCCTGATCGTGGATGCGGGGATGAACGACCTGATCCGTCCGGCGCTGTACGATTCCCATCACGAGATCGTTCCGCTCCGGGAACCTCAACCTGGGGCTGAACGGATCAAATATGACGTGGTGGGGCCGGTCTGTGAAACATCGGACCTTTTCGCCGCCGCACGGCCCCTGCCGGAGTTGAAATCCGGAGATCTTGTGGCGATTCAATCGGCTGGCGCTTATGGCGCGGTGATGGCGTCCTCCTATAACGCCCGCCCGCCCGCGCCGGAGGTCTTGGTCAGGGGCACGGAATGGGCCATTGTCAGACCCAGACTGACCCATGAGCAGCTCATCGCCCAAGACCATATCCCCGACTGGCTGGCCGGCTGACACCAGAGCCCGCCAGGATGCGCGGCTGGGCCGCCGCATCCGCATGGCGGGATTTGTCCTTTTGGTGGAGCGGGTGGTGCCGGCCTTGTGGCCCGCTATCGGCGCGGTCGGGCTTTATTTCGCCGCCGCTTTGTTCGGGTTGCTCACCATCATTCCCTGGATCGTTCAGTCGCTGATCCTGGCCGCCGCCATCACGGCGACGGGCCTGGCCCTGGAAAACGGCTTTCGCGATTTTCATTGGCCCAGCTGGCAGGACTGCGCCCGGCGGCTGGAGCGCGACAACAAGCTGGCGCATCGCCCCATCTCCGAAGCCGATGACCGGCTGATGGCGGGCGGGACCGATCCCCTGGCCTTGGAATTATGGGCGCATCACCGCGCCCGCGCCTTGCCCGGCAATCTGAAGGTCGGCTGGCCCAACCCGGACTTTGATGCGCGCGACCCGCGCCGCCTGCATCTGGCGCTGCTTTTGCTATTGGCGGCCAGCCTGGTGGTGGCACGGGGCGAATGGCGCGCCCGTCTCGCCGGTGCGTTTGAAAGCGGCGCCGCCGTAGGAATTGGGCTCGATGCCTGGGTGGATCCGCCGCCCTATACCGGCATCGCGCCCATCTATTTGCCCGCGGGCGAAGAGCGCCTGATCTCCGTTCCGGCGGGATCGATCCTCAATCTGCGCGTTCATGGCGCCTCTCACGCGCCGGGCGCGAGCATCGGCGGCGCCAGTCCGCCCCGCTTCACCGGCGAAGTCGGGGAATATGCCGCCACCGCCAAGCTGATGCGGGACGGAAGCGTGCGCGTACAGGCCAGCGGCCATCGCATCGGCCGGTGGAACCTGCACGTGATCGCGGACGCCGTGCCCCTGATCACCTTCACCGCCAAGCCGTCGGTGAGCGAACGGGGCGCCGTCAAATTCGCCTTCAAGGCCACCGACGACTATGCCGTCACATCGGCCAAAGTGGTGCTCCGCCCGCACGGAAAATCCGGCGCGCCGATCGCGGTCGATCTGCCCCTGGCGCCCGCCAAGTCGGTGGCCCAGACCAGCTATTCGGATCTCTCCGGCCATCCCTATGCCGGGCTGATGGTGGATGCGCATCTGGAAGCGCGCGACGGCGCGGGCCAGACGGGCGTCAGCAAGACCATCACCTTCCGCCTGCCGGAAAGGGTCTTCACCGACCCGCTCGCCCGCGCCCTGATCGAGCAGCGCCAGGCTTTGGCGATCAGCGAGAACCGCGAAGCCCGGCGCACCGTCGCCGACATGCTGAACGCGCTGACCATTGCGCCGGACAAATTCTATGCCGACCAGCGCGGCGTTTATACCGCAATCCGTGCCGCCCATTGGGGCATCCGCGCCGCGCATACGCCGGAAGACATTACGCATGTCGAAGATCTTCTGTGGCAGACCGCGATGGCGATCGAGCAGAAAGGCATTCTGGAAGCGGCCAACAATCTGCGGCAATTGCAGGCGCTGATCACGGCGGCGATGGCGGCCCATGCGCCCCAAGAAGTGATCGACCAGCTTTTGCAGCGCTACAATCAGGCCATGCAACGCTATCTGCAGGCGATGCAGGAAAACGCCGGCAAGACCGCGCAGAAGCCGCCACCCGACGATCCCAATGCCAAGACCTTGGGCTTCGAGGATCTGCAGAAGCTGATGCAGGCGATCCAGCAATTGTCCGCCAGCGGCAACCGCGAGCAGGCGGCGCAGATGCTGGCGGCGCTGCAAAGCATGCTGGAAAATATGCGCATGGCCCAAAGCGGCAACGGCAAGGGTACCGGCCAGCAGAATAAAGAGCTCAATCAGGCGATTCAGGAATACGGCGACTTGATGGGCGAGCAGCGCGCCCTGATGGACAAGACGTTGCGCCAGCAGCAGGGCAAGGGCGATCCCAAGGATGGCGGCGCGCAGGGACTTGCCAAACAGCAAGATGATCTGCGCCAGAAACTGGGCCGCTCGATGCAGAAGCTGGGCAAGCTGGGCGAAGGATTGGGCAAGGCGGGCCAGGCGATGGAGCAGGCGCAGCGTTCGTTGAACGGCCATGATCTGTCCAATGCCCGCAATGCGCAGGAAAACGCGCTGGCCGAGATGCGCGCGGGCGCCGATGCCTTGGCCAAGCAGATGCAAGGCAGCGATCTGGCCGGACAGCAAGGCCAGGAAGATCCCTTGGGACGCGGGCCGGTGGGGCCCGGCAATGGCGTCAAGCTGCCGGATGCCAACGATCTGGCGCGGGCGCGCGACATTCTGCGGGAGCTGCGCCGCCGGGCCGGCGAACGCGGCCGCCCGCCCCAGGAACTGGATTATATCGACCGGCTGCTGCGCGAATTCTGAGCGCGATCAGACTTTTCCGATATAGGGCAGACTGCGATGCGCGCCGGCATCGTCCATGCCGTAACCGATCACAAAATCGTCGCCGATCTGAAAGCCCACATGGTCGGCCTGTGCCACCCGGTCGGCGCGCTGCTTGTCCAGGAGCGCCACCACCCGCACGCTGGCGGCGCCCGCCGCTTCGATCAAGGACACCGCCTTTTTGATCGTGCGGCCCGCATCCAGCACGCCATCGATCACCAGCACGTGACGCCCGGCGATCTGGTCCGACGGCCCCGCGATCATGGAAATCGCGCTGGCCACCCGCTTGTCGCCATAGGAACGCAGCCACAGCATCTCCACCGCCAGATCGACGCCTTCTTTCGACAAGGCCCGCACCAGATCGGCGGCGAACACAAATCCGCCCACCAGGATGGGCATGGCGATATCGGGCCGCTGCGGCGCGCCTGCGATTTCCCGCGCCAATTCGCTCACCCGCGCGGCGATCTCTTCGCTGCTGAACAGAATTTCAGGCCTGTCAGTCATGCGGCGCGAACCGGACTTCCAGATGGCGGGCGGCGGCGGGCGGCGCGGAAAGCCGCGTGAGGAAAGGCGAAGACTGGCCCGATTTCAGGGTCTGCACATTGGGTGTGAAGTTCCAATGATAGATTTCGTGATTCTTCTCGTCGCTCAACGTGACGCGGACATTCTGCGGCACGGACAATTCGCGCGAGCCGGCATTGACGATATTGCCGGTGACGACCAACACGACCTGCCCATCCTCGCTCTCGCGGCGGTAATCGACCTTGGTGAAGTCGATGCCTTGCGGATTGAGCTTGATGCCCATCGCCGAATAGACCCCGGCCGATTGCGGCCAGATCACCGCGATTTCCTGGCGATAGCGCATCGCCGCGTAACCGATCGCGGCGATCAGCGCGATCAGCCCGATCCAGCCTGCGATCACGGCCAGCATCGCTCCCCTGGCCAGGGGTTCGCCCCGTTCTTCCGGCACGACAGCGGTGGGCGCAAACGCCCTGGCGCGCGAGACGGATGGCTCGGCAGCCTGTGGGGAAACGGGCATGGGCGCCGCTTCGCCTTCGGGCGCGGCCGCCGGTCCCGGCTGGTGCCAGACATGTCCGCATTTGGCGCAGCGGACCTGACGGCCTGAAGGCGGGAATTTCGCCTCATCAGCCTGATAACGCGTGGCGCAAGCGGGGCAGGTGAGAATCATGCGGTCTGATCGGCGTTTCGCGGTCGAAAATAGGGGGCGCACCGGATGACCGCAAGGCATCCCGACGCTATGGTCCGGGCATGGTTCGCTTTGAAAATGTGGGCATGCGCTATGGCACCGGGCCGGAAGTGCTGCGCGATGTCAGCTTCGAATTGGAGGGCGGCTCCTTCACTTTCCTTACCGGCCTTTCCGGCGCGGGCAAGACCACTTTGCTGAAGCTGATCTATCTGGCCGAGCCGCCGTCCCGGGGCCTGATCACCCTGTTCGGCCAGGAGCTGGCCACCGCGCACCGCCGCGACTTGCCGCCGCTTCGCCGCCGCATCGGCGTGGTGTTTCAGGATTTCCGGCTGCTGGATCATCTTTCGGCCTATGACAATGTCGCCCTGCCGCTTCGCCTGGCGGGACGGCGGGATACGGAATACGCCCATGACGTAAAGGAATTGATGTCCTGGGTGGGATTGGGCGACCGGATGTCCGCCCGCCCGCCCACTTTGTCCGGCGGCGAGCAGCAGCGGCTGGCCATCGCCCGCGCCGTGGTGGCGCGCCCCGACCTTCTGATCGCCGACGAGCCCACCGGCAATGTCGATCCGGAGATGGGCGCGCGCCTGATCCGCCTGTTCGGGGAATTGAACCGGCTGGGCACCACGGTCCTGATCGCCACCCATGACCGGGCCTTGATCGAATCCACGCGGGCCCGCGAGATGCGGCTGGTGGACGGCAAGCTGGTGGAATTGCGCGCCGGCGCGGGGTTGGCTTCATGAGGGAAATCAATGCCGTTCTGCCCCGCGACCGCGGCGCCGCGCCACTGGATTTTGTCATCGCCGTGATGGCCTTCCTGGCGGCGCTGGCGCTGGGCGCATCCTTGATCGCGGACCGCGCCACCGAGGGCTGGAGCCACGGCCTGGCCGCCAAGCTGACGGTGCAGGTGGTGCCGCCCGACAGCGACGACGCCAAGAAAGTGCTGGAGCGGGAGACCGACGCGGCCGTACGCCTGCTCCGCGCCACGCCGGGCATCGCCCATGCCGCGCCCTTGTCCGACGCCGAACTCAATGCCCTGGTGGCGCCCTGGGTGGGCCAGAACGGCATCACCAGCGACATTCCCCTACCGCGGCTGATCGACGCTTCGATCACCCCGGGCGAGGATGTGGACGTGCCCGCACTGGTGGCGCGGCTGAAACAGGCGGCGCCGCACGCCAGCTTGGACGATCACAGCCGCTGGATCACTAGGCTCAGCGGCATCGCCGATACGGTGCGTTATTCCGCCTACGGAATATTGCTGCTGATCGCGGGCGCCACCGCGGCGGCGGTATCCTTCGCCACCCGCGCAGGGCTGGAAGCGCATCACGAGATGGTGGCGCTCCTGCATCAGATGGGCGCGCGCGCCAGCTTCATCGCCCGCACGGTGGAATGGCATTATTTCACCTCGGCCTTGTTCGCGGCCCTGTTGGGTACGCTTTTCGCGATGCTGCTGTTTCTGGGCGCGGGCGGGCTGGAACGCTTCGGTGTCGATGCGGTGCCGTTCCTGCCGCCGCTCACTCTGGCCTGGGCGGAGATGCCCTGGCTGCTGCTGGTCCCTGCCGCGACCGCGCTGATCGCCTGGGCGACGGCGCGGATATCAGTCCTCTCCGTGGTGCGGGCGATATATTGAAAGCGCGAAAAGCGGCCTCGAGGCCGCCGAGCGTCCCCACGCTGTCGCTAGGGACGGGTTGGTGTGGCGGCTAGTTGCGAGGCGGCTATATAAAATGCGCGCCATCTACTAAGTTTCAAGGCATGATACGCGGCTTTTTCACGGCGATGGTGCTGGTGGCGCTGGCCTATGCGGCGAGCTTTGTGCTGTTCGTGTCCTTGCTGCCGATGACGCCCTCAAGCGTGCCCAAGGCCGACGGCATCGTGGTCCTGACCGGCGGCGGCACGCGGCTGGACCGCGCGGACGATCTGTTCGAGAGCGGCGTGGGCAAGCGGCTTCTGATCAGCGGCGTGGACCTGGCCACCAGCAAGAAAACCTTGAAGCGCCTGGTTCATGGCGGGCCGCGCTTCGATTGCTGCGCCGATGTGGGCTATTCGGCGGAGGACACCCGGGGCAACGCCCAGGAAGCGGCGAGCTGGACGCGGCGCCACGGCTTTCACCGCGTGATCCTGGTCACCGCGCGCTATCACATGCCGCGTTCGCTCAGGGAATTCTCCACCGCCATGCCGGATGTGAGTTTGGTTCCCTATCCGGTGGAGCAAGGCCGGATCGATCTCTCCGGATGGTGGCGTTATCCGCGCACCGTTTTCCTGCTGCACCGGGAATATGTGAAATATCTGGCCACTCTGGTCACAACCAGCATGGCCCAATCAGCAAAAAGTATGTCATGACGTTTCTGCGCTCAGCCCTGTTCATGGTGTGGTTCCTGATCCTCACTTTGGTGATGGCGATCATCTTCCTGCCGCTTTTGGCCGCGCCCCGCAAAGCCACGGTGCGGATGGCGAGGCGATGGGCGCGCGCGACATTGTGGGGCCTGCGCGTCTTTGCCGGGATCGGCGAACGGCGCATCGGCAAGGTACCGCAAGGCGGGGTGCTGGTGGCGTCCAAGCATATGAGCATGTGGGACACTTTGGCGCTGTATCTGGCGCTGGACGATCCAGGCATCGTGCTCAAGCGTGAATTGCTGCGCATTCCTTTTTACGGCTGGTATCTGGGCAAGGCCGCGGCCATCCCCATCGACCGGAGCGCGGGCGCCGATGCCTTGCGGCGCATGACCTATGCCGCACAGCAGGTGCTGGCCGACGGGCGCCCGATCCTGATTTTTCCCGAAGGCACCCGCAAGAAGCCGGGCGCGCCGCCGGATTACAAGCCGGGCGTTGCCGGGCTCTATGGCATGCTGGGCGTGGCCTGCGTGCCGGCGGCGCTGGATTCGGGACGATACTGGCAGGGCTTCACCAAGCATCCGGGCACCATCAGCCTTGAGTTTCTCGAACCCATTCCGCCCGGCCTGAAGCGCCGCGAATTCATGACTGTGCTGGAGCAGCGCATCGAGGACGCCACCAACCGGATGCTGCGCGCATGACGGCCACGGAAAAGACTTGCGGTCCCTGTCAGGTCTGCTGCGTGGCGCTGAAGATCAAAACCCCGCAGCTGCGCAAGGATGTTCAAATTCCTTGTCCGCATCTGGTGGCGAAAGGCTGCGGCATTTATGAGAACCGTCCGCCGGTCTGCCGCAGCTTTCTCTGCGGCTGGCGGCTGATGCCTGAACTGGATGCTTCCTGGCGGCCGGATGTGAGCGGAGTGATGCTGCTGCCTGTTCCCGAAGCCCAGATTCCCAAAGCCTATCGCGCCGCCGGTCCCGGCTGGGTCCTGGTGATTTCGGACGCCAGCAAAGCGATCACGCCAAAGCTGGCGCGATTGGCGGCCGGCATGGTGAAACGTAACGCCGCTCTGTTCCTGTCGGTGATGACGCCCCGCATTCAAATGAACGAACAGCTGGAAGGACTGGTGGCGGTGAACGATCTGGACGGCGTGATGCGCGTCCTCAATCAGGCGCATGACCGTCTCAAGCCGGCGGGCACGGGCAAGGGGCTTGGCCGCATCTGGGCGCTCTATCGCGCGCAGGTGGACCGGATGCGCGCCATCATGGAGCAGAAGCAGCCATGAAACGCCGGGCCGATCCTGCCTCCAAAAGCTGCGGCGCCTGCAATCTCTGCTGCATCGAATTGCCGATCAACACGCCGGAGCTTCAGAAAAAAGCCCAGACGCCCTGTTCGCATCTCACGGACAAAGGCTGCGGCATCTACGCCACGCGCTTTCCCATCTGCCGGCAATTTCTTTGCGGCTGGCGGCTCTTTCCCGAACTGGGCGAGGAATGGCGGCCCGATCTCAGCGGCATCATGATCGTGCAGGTTGCCCAGGACACGCTTCCAGAGGCCTACCGGCCGGCGGGACATGGCATGCAGTTTCTGGTCGTGGGCGGGGAAGAGGCGGTGACGCGTCCCGGCGTGGCCGAATATGTCGCCGATCAAGTGTCGCGCGGCGTCGCCGTGTACCTCACCGCCAACACGCCCCGCGCCCTGATCAACGAATATCTGCCGGCCGCGGCGTCCCAGGACCTTGCCACGGTGCGGCGGATCATCCTGCATCTCTATCGCCTCTTGATGGCGGCCAAGGCCAAGAAAGGCTTTCTGGGGATGCTGCCCTATTTCTATCGCCTGCATGTGGAAAAGCAGCGCGCCGGGGTCAAGAAATAGCAATTACATACAATGGCTTACGTTAAATTCGCGGCCTTCACAAAAGCGCCGGACACCCCATATTAAGCGCCGCTCCATCTCGGAGTGGCACAATCGGCGCCTTTGTGATTTTTAGAGACGTGATGAGCGAATTTTCCCGCCAGATCTGGGACATGAAATACCGCTTCAAGGCGGCTGACGGCACGCCCTTGGACCGCGACGTGGCGGACAGCTGGGCGCGGGTCGCGGCCAGTCTTGCCATGGCCGAAGCGCCGGAGCGGCGCATCGCCGTGGCGGGGTCTTTTGCCTCGGCGCTCAAGGACTACAAGTTCCTTCCCGCGGGGCGGATCCTGGCCGGCGCGGGCACGGCCCGCAGCGTCACGCTCTTCAACTGTTTCGTGATGGGCACCATCCCCGATTCCATGGATGGCATCTTCAGCGCCCTGCGCGAGGCCGCGCTCACCCTGCAGCAGGGCGGCGGCATCGGCTACGACTTTTCCAGCCTGCGGCCCAAGGGCGCGCATGTGGCGGGCGTGGCGGCGGACGCGTCGGGGCCTGTCTCTTTCATGGACGTGTGGGATGCGATGTGCCGCACCATCATGAGCGCGGGGGCGCGGCGGGGCGCCATGATGGCGACCCTGGCCTGCGATCATCCCGACATTGAAAGTTTCATCGACGCCAAGCGCACACCCGGCAAGCTGTCCAATTTCAACCTCTCGGTTCTGGTCAACGACGCCTTCATGCAGGCGGTGGCGGACGATGCCGACTGGCATTTGCAGTTTGAAGGCGAGCGGTACCGCACTTTGAAAGCGCGGGCCTTGTGGGACCGCATCATGCGCTCGACTTACGATTACGCCGAACCCGGCGTGATCTTCATCGACCGCATCAATGAAGAGAACAATCTTTCCTATTGCGAGACCATTCGCGCCACCAATCCCTGCGGCGAGCAGCCCCTGCCGCCTTATGGCGCCTGCCTGTTGGGATCGATCAATCTGGCCAAGCTGGTGCGCAATCCCTTCGAGGAAGGCGCGCATCTCAACCTGGACGCGCTGGCCGATCTCACCGCCACAGCGGTGCGGATGTTGGACAATGCCATCGACGTGTCGCGCTTTCCGTTGGAGGCGCAGCGCCAGGAAGCCATCGCCAAGCGGCGCATCGGGCTGGGCGTCACCGGGCTGGCCGATGCCCTGATCTTCTGCCGCACCCGTTACGGCTCGCCCAAGAGCGTGGAGTTGATCAAGACCTGGCTTTCCGCCATGTCCCGCGCCGCCTACCGCGCTTCCATCGAACTCGCCCGTGAAAAAGGCGCCTTCCCGCTGTTCGATGCGACGGAGTTTCTCACCCGCCCGCACATCCAGGCTTTGCCGGACGATATCCGCGCCCGGCTGGCCCAGCATGGCATCCGCAACGCGCTTCTGACCTCGATCGCGCCCACCGGCACGATTTCGCTGCTGGCCGGCAATGTCTCCAGCGGCGTCGAGCCCGTCTTCGCCCTCAGCTATACCCGCAAGGTGCTGCAGCCCGATGGGGCCAAGCGCGAGGAAACGGTGGAAGATTATGCCGTGCGCGCTTTCCATGCCCGTTTCGGCGCGGATGCCGCCCTGCCCGATTATTTCGTCACCGCGCAGACCTTGACGCCAGAGGACCATCTGGCGGTGCAGGCCGCGGCCCAGCCCTTTATCGACAGCGCCATCTCCAAGACCATCAATGTGCCGGCGTCGATTTCCTTCGACGCCTTCAAGGATGTCTATCTGGCCGCTTACCGCGAAGGCTGCAAAGGCTGCACCACCTATCGCCCCAACGACGTGACCGGATCGGTGCTGTCGGTGGAAGAACCGAAACCCGCGATCTCCATCGCACCGGCTGCCGTCACGCCGGCAAGCGAAGAACCGGAACTGCCGCTGCCCTTGCCCGAACCCAAGGAGCGGGGCGGCGTGGTCTATATGACCCGGCCCCTGGACCGGCCGGATGCGCTTCTGGGCCGTACCTACAAGATCAAATGGCTGGAAAGCGACCACGCTTTCTACATCACCATCAACGATGTGGAGAAAGATGGGCGCCGCCGCCCGTTCGAGATCTTCATCAATTCCAAGAATATGGAGGCCTATGCCTGGGCCCTGGCGCTGACTCGCATGATTTCGGCGGTGTTCCGGCGCGGCGGCGATGTCTCCTTTGTGGTGGATGAGCTGAAAGCGATCTTCGATCCGCGCGGCGGCCAATGGATGAGCGGCCGCTATGTCCCCTCCCTCCTGGCGGCAATCGGTGAAGTGATCGAACGGCACATGATCGAGATCGGTTTTCTGGGCCTGCGCTCGGCACAGATCGCGTCGGCACCCGCCTCCTTCGCCGAAAAGCTGCCCCGTGAAGGCGCGCCCGCCCATTTCTGCCCCCGCTGCGGCGAGGCCAGCTTCGTCAAGCTGGAAGGCTGCGACTCTTGCCTGTCTTGCGGCTACTCGAAATGTGGCTAGCTTCCTGACATGCGCTACTCTAGCCGCTTCTGGCTCTATGCACCGCTGGTGCTTTTCCTTGGCCTCGCCCTTTGGGTGATGGGTCATTGGTGGATTCTGGCCAAGGCGATGGACAGCAAGCTCACCGCCATGAACGGGCACCAGGCGATCCCCGGCGTCACCGTGTCATGGGCCAGCAAGACCATTTCCGGCTTTCCCTTCCGGGTCGATGTGGTCTTCACCGACCTTCTGGTACGGGCCGAAGGACCGCGCGGGCCCATCACCTGGCACAGCGACCGTTTCGCGCTGCATGCTCTCACCTATGGCCGCGCCCAGGATATTTTCGAGGCGGCGGGCCCCCAGACCCTGGCCTGGACCGATGCCGACAATGCGCCGCATCAACTCACCTTCCTGCCCGCCACCTTGCACGCCAGCGCCATTTCCGGCGACCGAGGGCTGTCGCGCTTCGATCTCGACATGATGGATGCGGGCGGCAAGGACACCAATGGCGCGGCTTTCACGGCGGCCCGTGTGCAATTTCACCTGCGCCACGATCCCAAGGCCGATGCGCTGGACATGATGCTGAGCGCACTGGACGTGAAAAATCCGGCCACGCCCTTCGGCGACCATGTGAAGAAGCTGGAAATCTATGGCCGCGTCACCGAGGGCTCGTCCTTCGCCCGGCTTCTGGAAGGCCGGTCCGGCTGGATGGACGCGATGCGGGCTTGGAAGCATCGGAACGGCGAGATCATCACCGACAAGGTGAGCATCGAATCCACCGCGCTCACGGCTGAGAAGGCCACTCCCGAATTGCAGCCCGGCCTGCGCGCGCTGCTGTTTCCGTTTTACTGATCGCCATCTTTTAATTGGTCGCGCCCGAAATTCGGCGCCGCCGAATCCTGGCCGATATCGACGATCGAACGCCGGATGGCGCGCGTCCGCGTGAACAGATCGAACAGCATCTGGCCGTTGCCGTCGCGCACCGCGCGCTGCAACAGGCTGAGATCCTCATTGAACCGCCCCAACACTTCCAGCACCGCGTCGCGATTGTTGAGGAAAACGTCGCGCCACATGGTGGGATCGGACGCGGCGATGCGGGTGAAATCGCGAAAGCCGCCGGCCGAGAATTTGATCACTTCGGTTTCGGTGACTTTTTCCAGATCGTGCGCCGTGCCCACGATATTGTAAGCTATCAGATGCGGCACATGGCTGGTCATCGCCAGCACCAGATCGTGATGACCCGCCTCCATCACTTCGACCTGGCTGCCGCAGCCTTCCCAGAATTGCTTCAGCTTCACCACCGCGCCCTCATCCGCGCCGGGCGGCGGGGTGATGATGCACCAGCGATGATCGAACAGGCTGGAAAAGCCCGCGTCGGGTCCCGATTGTTCGGTGCCGGCGATGGGATGAGCGGGAAGAAAATGCACGCCCGCCGGGACAAAAGGCGACACATCCTTCAGCACCGCGCTTTTCACCGAACCCACGTCGGAGAGAATGGCGCCGGGCTTCAGATGCGGCGCAATGGCGGCCGCGACGTCTTTATAACTTCCCACCGGCGAGCAGAGGATCACCAAGTCGGCGCCTTTCACCACATCGGCGAGGGTGGGCGCGATGGCGGCCAGTTCCAGCTGCACGGCGCGCTTTCGCACCGCTTCGCTGGCGTCGTAGCCCGCAATGGTCTCGGCCAGGCGCTGGCGCTTGATCGCATGCGCCAGGGACGAGCCGATCAGGCCCAGGCCGATCAGGGCAACCCGTTCGAACATCAGCGCCCCATGAATTCGCGCAAAGCCGCGACCACGCGCTCATTCGCCTCGGCCGAACCGATGGTGAGACGCAAGGCATCCGGCAAGCCGTAACCGGCGACCCCGCGCAAAATCAGGCCCTTGCTGCCCAGGAACGCGTCCGCTTTGGCCGAACTCTTCTCGGAATTTTTTTGCCCTACCGCTCCGCTACTTGAGGGCGAGGGAAACTGGATCAGCACGAAATTGGCCACGCTTTCATTCACCGTCAGGCCCAGTTTGCGGATCTCGTCGGTGAGATAGGTCTTCCACTGCTCGTTATGGGCCACCGACCGTTCGACATGGGCGCGGTCGCGGATCGCGGCGGCGCCGGCATGCTGCTGCATCATGGAGACATTGAACGGTCCCCGGATGCGGTTGAGCACATCGCAGACCGATGCGGGCGCATAAGTCCAGCCGATCCGCATCCCCGCCAGGCCGTGTATCTTCGAGAAGGTGCGGGTCATCACCACATTGGGATAGCGCGACACCATTTCGATGCCCGCTTCGTAATCATTCTTGCGGACATATTCGCTATAGGCGGAATCGATCACCAGCATCGTGTCCGGCGACAGACCGGCATGCAGGCGGCGCATCTCTTCATGGCTGATGTAAGAGCCGGTGGGATTGTTGGGATTGGCGATGAAGACCATGCGCGTCTTGGGCGTCACCCGCGCCAGCGCCGCATCGACATCGAAGCGCAGCTTGGGGTCCGGTATCTCCACCGGCGTGGCGCTGTTGGCCAGGGTGGCGATCTTGTAGAGGATGAAATCATGCTCGCTGTAGAGCACTTCGTCGCCGGGTCTGAGATACCCATTGGCCAGCATGGTAAGGATCGCGTCGGAGCCGTCGCCCGAAACCACGATCCGGGCCGGGTCCAACCCATACACGTCGCCGATGGCCTCGCGCAGGATCTGGGCGCTGCCTTCCGGATAAAGCTCCAGATCGTGCGCCGCCTTGAGCAGCGCCTCGACCGCCAGGGGACTCGGCCCCAGCGGGCTCTCGTTGGACGACAGCTTGATGACATGCTCGACACCCGCCAGGCCGGCGCGGCCGGCCACATAGGGCGTGATATCCAGAACGCCGGGCTTGGGTGTCAGTGCCATAAGATCCTCAAAGTACGAAGCGGCGGGACGTCGAAAAACCGTCCAGAAAAGGGCCGTATTGATAGTGGCAGGCCTGTCTAAAAGCAAAGAAAGTCCGGGAGCGACGGCCAGGAAAAGTGGGACGAGCGCAGCGAGGAGCGGTTTTCCGAGCGGCGCCGGAGGCGCCAATTAAATAATTGGGCGCGTCCGCGCCCGGGACGCGCGACCCACAAACAAACAGGCAAAGCTGCCATTCATTGACAGGGGGGCCCCGCCACCTTAGCTACGCCTTCCGACTGTTGGACATGCCATGACCGAGACGGCAAATCCGCGATTTTTACGGCCGCTGAGCGCGCCGGGAGCCGATGCCGGCAAGGCCGTGAATTTCGGTCCCGACAAGCCGCTGATGCTGGATTGCGGGCGCACACTGTCGCCTTTTTCCATCGCCTATATGACCTATGGCACGCTCAATGCGGCCAAAAGCAACGCCATCCTGATCTGCCATGCCCTGACCGGCGACCAGTTCGTGGCATCCGAGCATCCCGTCACCGGCAAGCCCGGCTGGTGGACCATGATGGTGGGCCCTGGCCGCCCCATCGACACCGATCGCTTCTTTGTCATCTGCGCCAATGTCATCGGCAGCTGCATGGGCTCGACCGGCCCTGCCGAAATCGATCCGGCGACAGGCAAGCCTTACGCGCTCGATTTCCCGCTGGTGACGATCCGCGACATGGTCCGCGCACAATCCATGCTGCTGGACGCGCTGGGAATCGAAACGCTGCTGGCCGTGATCGGCGGCTCGATGGGCGGCATGCAGGCGCTGCAATGGGCGGCGTCCTATCCCAAGCGGGTGCGCGCGGTGATGCCCATCGCCTGCGCCGCGCGCCACTCTGCGCAGAACATCGCATTCCACGAAGTGGGCCGCCAGGCGATCATGGCCGACCCGGACTGGAAAGGCGGCGATTATCAGAGCCACGGCACGCGCCCGTCCAAGGGGCTGGCGGTGGCGCGCATGGCTGCGCATATCACCTATCTTTCGGAAATGGCGTTGCAACGCAAATTCGGCCGCAATCTGCAGAACCGCGAAGCCCTGTCGTTTCAGTTCACGCCGGATTTCCAGATCGAATCCTATCTGCATCATCAAGGCGCGACCTTCGTCGACCGCTTCGACGCCAATTCCTATCTCTACATCACGCGGGCGATGGATTATTTCGACCTGGCGGAAGATTATGCCGGGCACCTGGCGGATGCATTCCGCGACTCGCCAAACCGCTTCTGCATCATTTCCTTCACCTCGGACTGGCTCTTTCCCACTGCCGAGAATAAGCGCATCGCCCATGCCCTGAACGCGGTGGCGGCAAAAGTGAGCTTTGTCGAGATCAAGACCGACAAGGGCCATGACTCCTTCCTGCTCGACGAGCCGGAAATGTTCGACACGGTGCGCGGCTTCCTCAATGCCGTGGCGTCGGCGGACGGTCTGGCATGAGCAGCACTTCCAACCTTCGCGCCGATCTGGCCGCCATCGCGGAAATGATTCCGGCCGGCGCACGGGTGCTGGATGTGGGCTGCGGTGACGGCGCGCTTCTGGAGTATCTGGTGCGCACCAAGAAAGTCGATGGCCGCGGCATCGAATTGTCGCAGCAAAATGTGAATGCCTGCGTGGCGCATGGCTTGGCGGTGGTGCAGGGCGATGCGGATTCCGACTTGGGCGAATATCCCGACCAGGTGTTCGATTTCGTCATTCTCAGCCAGACCATCCAGGCCACGGAAAAGCCGTCCCAGGTGCTGGAGCACATGCTGCGCATCGGGCGCCAGGCGGTGGTTTCGCTGCCCAATTTCGGCCATTGGCGGGTGCGGCTGGCGCTGTTGTTCGGCGGCCGGATGCCGCGCACCCGCGCTCTGGGCTATAGCTGGTACGACACGCCCAACATCCATCTGTGCACCATCGCGGACTTTGTGGATCTGGTGCGCGGCAATGGCGCGGTGATCGACCGGGCCTTGGCGCTCAAGGGCGATCATGTGGCAGGCGATGTGCGGCCCGATTCCTGGGGCCCGAATTTCGCGGCCCAAGGCGCGATCTTCCTGCTTCGCAAGAGTTAGAAGCTTGACCATGCCCTTCCTCCCCTGCGCATGCGAAGCATGCTGGCGGGGGAGGTGCCCGTAGCACCGATCAGGTGCGAAGGGCGGAGGGGGTAAAATTATTCCGTCCCGGCAGGCTTGAGGATCGCAGGCGCCTTCACCCGCACGGTGGCGGGCGCCGTGGGCGTGGCCGGCGCATAGAGTGATTTGCGGGCTTCGACGATATGCACGCCACCCACACCCGACAGGAAGCGCGCACCGAACCGCTCCCATCCCGTGCCGCTGCGCGCCAAAGCGCCGATGCCGACCGGCGGCGCATACAGAGCGCGTTGCCATTGCTCGGGCACGAACATGGCGCCGCGCATCAAGGCATCGAGCTCGCTGCGCGAGAAAGGCCGGCCATGGCCGAAAGGCGAACGTTCCAGCTGCGCCCACAGGCTGGCGCGATTGGGCGCAACGATCAGCAGCTTGCCTTCGGGCGCCAGCACCCGCCACAATTGCCGGAGCAGCGGACGCAGGCCTTCGGCCTCTTCCAGCCCATGCGCCACCAGTACCAGATCGAAAAAGGCATCCGGAAACGGCAGCGCGTCTTCTTCGACCAGGGTGGTGAGGGTCTTGCCGTCCGGCCAGGCGATGCCGGGGCTGAGCGCGGCGGGAAGCGCGGCGATGCAGCGCTCCGCTTCACCCAGGAACCCGCTCAGATAGGGCTGCGTAAATCCATAACCCAGAAGCCGCCGCCCGCGCGTATTGGGCCAGATTTCGCGCAACCGGCGCAAAATGAGACGGCGGGTCCGCTCCCCCATCGGACTTTCGTAAAAATCGCTCAAGCCCCGCAGATCCATTGCCCCAATCGGTAATCCGAACCCAGTTAAGGTTCAATCTCCATCCCACCGCTGCTAAAGTATGAGGAAGCAGAATTGGAACAATTATGAAGATCGAAATCGTCCCGTGCCTTCAAGACAATTATGCCTATCTGATCAAGGTGGGCGAGCATTGCGCCGTGGTGGACCCGTCGGAAGCGGGGCCGGTCAATGCGGCGCTGGACCGGCTGGGCTGGGAGCCCAATTACATCCTCAACACCCATCACCATATCGACCATGTCGGCGGCAATCTGGAACTGAAGAAGGAATATGGCGCCACCATCGTGGGGCCGGGCAAAGACGCGGCGCGCATCCCCGGTCTGGATGTGGGCGTGGATGAGGAAACGGGCTGGGAATTCGCGGGTGAGAAGGTGCGGGTGCTGGAAGTGCCGGGACATACGCGCGGCGCCATCACTTTTGTGATCGGCGGCAATGCCTTCACCGGCGACACGCTTTTTTCCCTGGGTTGCGGGCGGCTGTTCGAAGGCGATGCGCCCACCATGTGGGCCAGCCTGTCGAAGCTGATGGCCCTGCCCAATGCCACGCGCGTCTATTGCGGCCATGAATATACCGAGAGCAATGGCCGCTTCGCCTTGACCCTGGAGCCGGGCAATTCGGCGCTGGGCGCACGCATGACCGAAGTGAAGAACGCGCGGGCCGAAGGCTGGCCGACTCTTCCTTCCACCATCGGTCAGGAAAGAAAGACCAACCCGTTTCTCAGGCCCGATTCCTGGGAAATCCGCAAAGGTATGGACATGATCGACGCCAGCGATGCCGAAGTCTTCGGCGAGATTCGCCGGCGCAAGGACAATTTCTGATTATTTCTTCTTGTCGGCAGATTCGCCGGAGCTGCGAAGAGGCGCGGTCACCACATCGGCGGTGGTGCTGACGGCCGTGCCCGCCACACTTACGCCCGTGCTGACCACCGTGGCTCCCGCATCGACCACCGCACAGGCACCAAGCTGGCTCAGCACGGCGATGGCGGCAAAAGTCAGACAGACGCGCATGGGAACCCCTTTGACAGGGGAAGAGAATGCCATCCAATGGGCCCGGCCAAAACCAAATTCGAGACCTAGGAAATGTTCCAGACACTGTTCGCCACCCGTCTTTACAAGGCGCAACTATCCCGTGCGCGCAACGCCATCCTGGAACAGACCTGCCTGAGTTTGGCCGCGGAAGACAGGGCGGGGCAGCGCTGGGCCCGCGAGCATGGCTATGGCGGCTACACCTCCTATGCGTCGCTGAACGATCTGACGCGCCGCGCCAGCATCATCGAGGAACTGGAGCGGGATATCGCCCGCCATGTCGCCCGTTTCGCACGCGACGCGCAGTTCGAGCTTGGCGGCCGCAAGCTCAAATTGGACAGCCTCTGGGTCAATGTGATGGACAAGGACGCCATCCACGCGCCGCACATCCATCCCCATTCGGCGGTCAGCGGCACCTATTATGTGACCGTGCCGCCAAAGGCCGGCGCGATCCGCTTCGAGGATCCGCGCCTGGCCATGATGATGGCCGCGCCGCCCCGCAAAAAGAATGCAAGGCCCGAAAATCGGAGCTTTTTCGCTACCGAGCCCAAACCAGGCATGCTGCTGCTATGGGAAAGCTGGCTGCGCCATGGCGTCGAGCCCAACCGCGCCCGCCGCCCGCGCATCTCCATCAGCTTCAATTACGCCTGAACTTTATCGCACTGCGTCATAGCCGGATCGCCTGATGCGGCTGCCATTCCTCATGCTAGAGTTCCCGCACAACAATGGGAGGGCTTGATGGAAATGGGGCTGACGGAATCCACCATGCTGCTGTGGAGCGTGGTGCTGGGACTTGTTCAGATCGTGATCGCCACCATGGCGGTGAACAAGGATGTGGGACTGCCTTATAATCTCAGTTCGCGCGACGAGCCGGCACCGCCGCTCAGCAAGATGGCCGGTCGTCTGGTACGGGCCGGCGCCAATTTCCGCGAAACGTTCGGCCTGTTCGCGGTGTCGGTGGTCATGGTCATTGTCCTGCATCGTCAGAACAATATTTCGGCGATGGGCGCGCAGATCTATTTCTGGTCGCGGCTGGTCTATGTGCCCGTCTATGCCTTGGGCATCCAGGTGGTGCGCACCATCGTCTGGACATTGTCGATCGTCGGCCTGGTGATGGTCTTGCTGGCCGCGTTGGGCGCTGCCTGAACGTTTATCGGGCCGAAACCAACTCAGTCGAAACAAACTCAGCGCGAGTGATTTTGTGGCGTGAGCAGGAGCGTCGCGCGGAGCGGCCGATAGGCCGTGAGCACGCGCGACGCACTCACGACGCAAAAGACCCGCTACCTCCGCCCCTTCTTTTGCCGCTCTTTTCGGGCGGCATAGCGGGCGTCGCGGGCAGCCTTCTGCTCGGCCAGAAGCTGCATCATTTTCTGCAGCTCATCTTCCTTGGCCTTTTCGGCGGCGATTTTGGCCTCTTCCTCGGCGGCGCGGCGCGCTTCTTCTTCAGCAGCGCGACGGGCCGCTTCTTCGGCGGCGATGCGGGCCTTTTCTTCGGCGCGGGCGGCCTGGCGTTCGTCGCGGGCCTTGGCGATGGCGGCGCGCTCTTTGGCGCGTTCGTCGGCGGTGGCCTTGGCGGCTTCGGCGCGGGCCTTGACCTTGGCCAGCATTTCGGCGCGCGCCTTGGCCGCCGTGTTCATGCGTTCGGAAAATTTCTGATCGTCGCGGATTGCCATGAGAGTCTTAGTTGTCGAGGAAGCTTCTGAGTTTGCGGGAACGGGACGGGTGCTTGAGCTTGCGCAGCGCCTTGGCTTCGATCTGGCGGATACGCTCGCGGGTGACACTGAACTGCTGGCCGACTTCTTCCAGCGTGTGATCGGTGTTCATGCCGATGCCGAAACGCATGCGCAGCACGCGCTCCTCGCGCGGGGTCAGCGTGGCGAGCACCCGAGTGGTGGTTTCGCGCAAATTCGCCTGGATCGCCGCATCGATGGGCAGGACCACATTGGGATCCTGGATGAAATCGCCCAGGTGCGAATCTTCCTCGTCGCCGATGGGCGTTTCGAGGCTGATCGGTTCCTTGGCGATCTTCATCACCTTGCGAACCTTGTCGAGCGGCATCGAAAGCCGTTCGGCCATTTCCTCGGAAATGACATAGGTGTTCACGAGGGTGTGTGCGGCGCTCGATTTGTCCGCGTCACGCAACTGAACGACCGACTCAATCGGGTCGAATTGGATAAGGTCTCCGTATTTCATGCTTGTCCTGCCTCTCTATTATTTTTTGCCGAATCGACCGTGGCCGTGCCATCCATGCCCACAATCAGCGCATCGACCGAGTCATAGCTGCGGTACTCGGGATGGCCGGTTTCGGCGTACAAAAGCCTCCCGGAATTCATGATTCCGTTCCACGAAGCCACCACGGCCCGATTTCTCGAAATGGACTGCAGCAGGCGCAAGGGGTCCTGCTGGAGATCCTTGTCGAAGAGGATCTCGAGATTATCCAGCACCACCGGTGCTTGAGCCTGGTCCGCGATCTGATCGAGGATGCCCGGCAACCGAAGCGACCGCTGCTTTGCCGTCAGCTCAAGCAGTTCGCCTGAAAGCGCCAGATTGACGTTGACGACAGATGAGCCGAATTCCTCGGCAATATCCCGAAGAACGCCGGTCTTGCCGGAACCGGTCTCACCCACCAGCAACACCAGACGGTGATACAAGCCTTCGGCTGCCTGGAGGGATCGTTTTATCTTGTCGTGAATCGGCTCGGCCATGGTCGCTCCTTATTGCTCGGTGTCCGGCTTATCGGATTTGTCAGCCGCACCGCCGGAGCGGACCCATTCGTCCACTTCGTCTTGTTTGAACATCCTGCGACGGCCGACGCGATGACCGGGCATAGCCCGTTGTTCGATCCACTTGTAGACCGTCTCGTTGCTTACATTCAGATATTTGCAAATGTCATCGACCGTCAGCCATCTCTCATCCATAGCCTTCGTCCTTCGTTCATCATGTTTTCGGTAAAAGCCCGAAGGTCTCCGGGAAACCCGAAATCCGGACACAGTGCCGCAAATTAACCTCCATAAACTACATTGATGGATTGCCAAAATCAAGCGTTTTGTGCCGATTAGTGCCGACTTTTCCGAAAAAGTGTCTGATTGTCGTTGGTGGTCCGGTTGCCGTTCTGAGAAGGGGCCCGCTCGTATAAGGGGATCGCCCCTCCAGCAGGCACTGTGCGACCTAGCGCCAAGCAGCCAC
>CALMGU010000107.1 GCA_937865685.1 uncultured Alphaproteobacteria bacterium
AGCGCGCGATTACGGCCCGCGCGATTCCGGGATTTCCGATCGTTGCGAAATTCATCTGTTGCGGATTTACGGGCGTCGCAAGCACAGTGTGACACCGCGCGGAACTCACAGGAAAATCGAAATAGGGACGTGCACGGACGGATCGCGGTTGCTAGCGTCCCGCCCATGACAGAGATGAATTGGTACACCGACGCCTCGCTCTCCAGCGAAACCCATGTCTTCACCGCCGGCTCCCTGGCGCAATGCGTGCGCAGATGGACGCGGCTCCATGAATCGCACCGCGCCCGCACGCAGATCAGGATCGGCGGGCGCACCGGCCATTCCGCCTATGGCCTGCCGGTTCTGGAGGAAGCGGAAATCTCCCAACTCGCCAGCAAGCCGGATTTGTATAAGGTCTGATGTAGCAGCGCCAGGCCGCTTTTACATCAGACCGCGGCGGCGATTTATGGGGCGCCTGCAGCCGGAGCGCTGGGCGCATCGGCCGGGGCGCGCGCAGTAACCCAATGGAATATAATCTGCATTCGTCCGGTGAAGGCTTGTGCCACTCCGTTCACCATTTTCGGGTTATAGGCCTGCGCCATCATCATGCTTTGCATGGCATCGTCCAAAATTTGCGATCCTGTCGTAGTAATGATGTGTGTAGCGGTGGGTCTGCCGGTTTCAGAAATATCGATCGACACCACGCCAGCGCCGGAGATACCTTTTTCGCGCGCTTCGGCTGGATAGAGCGGGTTGTTGGATTGCAAAAGAATGGGCTGAGAGATGCCCAAATTCCAGGAATAGTTGATCGGCACGGTCGCGCCCGTAGCAGCGCATTCAGACCTTAACGGCTCCCAACGCCAAACACGCTTGATGTAGTCGGCAGCGGCATCGTCCAAACTGCTGTAGCTGCTGGAGGCAGCGATCTTTACAGTGTCGGGTCTCCCGTCTTTGTCGATATGAACGCTTAATCTCGTCAGCCCTTCTTCACCGCGCTTTTGCGATTCGGTTGGATACGGCGCCAAAGTGTGCGTTTTTATGATTGGTTTCAGTTGGGGCGGAACGCCACCGCATTCCTGCGTTAGCGCGGGTGCGTCCTGAGCGGCTGCTGGATATGTGGCCAGCAACAGGCAGAGAATTGCCGAAGCCGGCATCGCAATGAGATTTCGCATGATGGCCCCCAAAGGCCCGGCAGCATAACGCTTGAAATTGACCCATGCCAGGCGCTCAATCGGGTCTGCGGCGGATCGGTCAGGCGGTAGCGTGATGCAGCGATATTCCAGCTTCGCGGAATTTTATCCCTTTTATCTCAGCGAACATGCCCGGCGCGCCACGCGGCGGCTGCATTTCGTGGGCTCCGGCTTTGCGCTGGTGTGCATCGTGATGCTGGTGGTGACGGCCAATCTTTGGTGGCTGCTGGCGGGCTTGGTCTGTGGTTATGGCTTCGCCTGGATGTCCCACATGACGGTGGAAAAGAACCGCCCCGCCACATTCACCTACCCCGTCTACAGCTTCATGGGGGACTGGGTGATGTTCTGGGAAATCCTCACCGGGAAGATCCGGTTTTAAAGAAGGGCGCGCGCGGTCCCATCCTTCGACCCCTTCGACAAGCTTAGGGTGAGGGCTCAGGATGAGGTTCTGTGCTTTTTCCTCACCCTGAGCTTGTCGAAGGGGGAGGACCAGGCGGCGAGGCGCAGTATCCGAATGATGAGCGCCGGTATTTGCCGCAAACTCCAGGAGCAGCGAAACACCGGCTTTCTTCCCCGTGAGGCGAAGCCGCTGATGGAGGAAGACAGATGGGGGCAACGATTAAAGCGGATGATCCGGCATCGCCAACGTCCGCCACATATGGGCGGAGGGGCTGTTGTCGTAGCCCAGCCCTTCCTTGGGCTGCTTGAAATGGCGGCCGATAATGTCGGTGAATTGTTCGAGCTTGGGATTGACGCCTCGCTCGAAGGCATAAAGGTCGTTCACCGTCACCAGCCGGGGCTCTTCGTACCATTTGTGGGCCCGCACATATTTGTACGTGGCCTCGATATAGGGTTCGGGCTTGTAATCCTCGCCGAAAGTCCGCCGGTAGAGATCCGGATATTTATAGCCATGCGCTTCGTCGTCATAGAAACGCAGCGCCTGGTGATAGCGGATGGCGAAGGCGGTCTTTTCGGAGACATAGGGCGCGTACATCTCCGCGCCCCACCAGCCGTGATCGACCTTGACCAGCTGCTGCACCGTGTCGTGCAGCAGGCAGGCGAGAATGACTTCCTCCGACATGCCGGTCTGCATGGCGCGGTTGGCGCTTTGCAGCACATGGTTGGAAACGTCCTGGAAACGCAGGCGGAAAAAATCCACCAAGGTTGGCGCCGCCGGCATCGGCTCCAGCCGGGCGACATTGCCGCCGCGCCGGGCCAGCCACAGATTGCCCACGCCGCGGCGGAACGGGCGTTCCGAAATCTCCGCTTCCAGCTCGGCCACCGTGGGAAATTTCCTGTCCGCCGCCGCTTTGTTGAGCGCCTTGTTCTGCGCGTCTTCCAGCGCATCGGCCTTGGCTTCCGAACTCATCGCCGCGACCGCCGCCGCGCCGCCCAGACTTTCAATGAAAGACCGCCGGTCTATCTCCATCATGGTGCCTCCCGATGCGCAATCCATGGCGGGTCTGACGGGTGAGAAATGACGATGGGCGCCAGACTCTCCGATGGGCGCCACCTTATGCCTTCCCCATGTCGTCGCAAAGTGTCGCCGCAGATGCGAAGGCGGATGCCTTCAGGACCGGTGCCGTGATAAGAGCTTTTATTGTCTAGACATTTACAGGCCTGACCGCTCCGCCTAACCTCCTGCCGCTTTTTAATGCCGATTCCGGCCGTGTTTTTCTCGCGAACCGATTTAACGGAAAGGGTTTTTCATGAAAGCTTTGCTGTGCGCCGGAACGGCCCTGGCCTGTCTTTTGGCGTTGCCGCTTTCGGCGCAGACGCCCGCACAAGAACGCGCGCGCGACCTGAATGTGCCGTTCGACGGCACGCCGGGACCCTTCAACGCCATCACCGATGTGCCGGGAGTGGAGGTCGGCTTCACCACCAAGATTTCGGGCGAGGGCAAGCTGAATGTGGGCAAGGGCCCCATCCGCACCGGCGTCACCGCC
>CALMGU010000108.1 GCA_937865685.1 uncultured Alphaproteobacteria bacterium
GCCGGTCCTGTCGGACCTGGCGCGTGTCCTCACCCGCATCCATGCCGAGCGCGACATCTCCATCGATTGGGATTGTCCGGCCGATCTTTATTTCCGGGGCGAGCGCCAGGACCTGGAAGAGATGACCGGCAATCTGATGGACAATGCCTGCAAATGGGCCAGCGCGCGGGTGATGGTGCGGGCCTTGCGCGAAGGCGCCCGTTTCACCCTTACCGTGGAAGATGACGGGCCGGGCCTCAGCCCGGAGAACCGCACCAGGGTGGGGACCAGGGGCGAACGACTGGACGAAAGCGTACCGGGCACCGGGCTGGGACTGGCCATCGTGCGGGATATTTCCAAGCTTTATGCGGGGTCTCTTGCCCTGGACGCCTCGCCCCTGGGGGGGCTGGAAGCCCGCCTGACATTGCCGGCAATTCAATAGGCGCAAGCAAGGCCGCGTTAACGATACCGTCGCTAACATTGTCCCTTGAAACGCCACGTCGAGTGGATCTTGACCGACGACAAATCCAGCCTGCTGCAAACGCTCTTGGGAAAGCTGCCGGAATCGGCGGCCAGCAAACTGGCCCAGGCGATCGAGATGGACCGCCTGATGGACGGCCGCGAGTTGCCGCACGATGTGATCCTGCGCGGCCTGCGCCCGTCGCTGGGTCAGTCCAGCCGCACCATGACGCCGCTCCGGTTGTTCTGCCAGCCTTTCGAGGATCTGCTGGATTCGAGCATCCGCAAAGCCAAGCACAAGGCCGTGATCGCCCGCGCCAGCGTGGTGCCGGTCTGGAATTGGGTCAGCACGGTGCTCTTGTCCGACGAATCCCAGGCCTTTTCCCGCACCACCAAGGCGCTGATCCTGTCCGGCAAGCCGGACGATGCGTTGACACGGACAAGGCCTTTCTGGGCCATCGCCGGTGCGGCGATGCGCGCGGCGCTGGACCTTGATGAGACCGCCAAGCATCTCAGCGCGGGCGAAATCGCCGATGCGCGCGAAATGGCGCTCCTGCTCAGCGAAGGCGAGGAGATGGAGAAGGTCCAGTCACGGCTGCCCAAGCCCTTGCCGCATCTGACCGAGGACATACTCTGGCAGTTGCGCGAAAGCTATGACGCGCTGATCGCCCGCAATCCCGATGTCGCGCCTTTCGTCGCCGTGGTGGCGATGAACCGGCTGCAACGCCCCTGGGAAGCCTTGCGGCTGCCCATGATGGTGTCGCGCCAGACCAGCGACGCCTTGATCTCCAAGACCGATATGGGTCTGGTGGGCGAGATTTTGTTTGCCCGCATGGACGCCATGAAGGCCGCGATCATGGCGACGCGCCATCCCATCTTTGACGCCGACAAGCTGGTGACCCAGGTCGTCAGCTTCGCCGAATTGTCCAGTGCCGTGGTCAAGGAAATCGAAGTGCGGCGCAACGGCGAATGGGGCCAGCGCCTGC
>CALMGU010000109.1 GCA_937865685.1 uncultured Alphaproteobacteria bacterium
GTTGACACCACGCGCCAAGAATCGGTAATCTTTCGCTCAAGTCGCCGCGGCACCGGCCGCAGCAACGCCGGCGCCTGCCGCGTCACCGGCGCCTGTCGCGCCCGTTCCTGCGTTGCGGACGACAGCTCCGTCGAACGAGCCCGCTGTGCCTGCCAATACACCGGTACGGACGGCGGCGCTGCCCGGTGTCACTGCCACCCCCGTCGGACCTTCCGCCGGGTCGACAGGCAGCCAGCCCGCCGTACCGGCCAACACGCAGGCCCGCGGCGGCGCGGTCATGGCGCCCCCGACCGCATCCGATGCCGCGCTGGGGTTCAAGCCGTCGGCTGCACCGCCCCTTGATCCTTCGGTTACCCAATTCGTGTCCGCTCCCATCGTGGCGCGCTATCGCCAGACCGCTTCGCTTGCCGGCAGTCCTGCAGCTGCAGCGCCGGCGGTTCCTGCGGTGCCGCCCAAAGGCGCAAGCCGCGGCTCGGATAACGGATCGGTGGCGGCCAATCTGAGCGGCGGCGCGCCCACCGCGGTGGTCTATTTCGCCGGCGATGGCGTTGCGCTCAGCAAGGCGGCGCATGCCCAGGTGCGGGCCGCCGCCGCTGCGTTCAAGGCAAATGGCGGGCAGGGCTCGATCCGCGTGGTCGGCCATTCTTCCAGCCGGACCGGCGACATGTCGGTGGAAAAGCATCTGGAAACGATCTTCGCCAAGTCGCAAGCGCGCGCCAATGCTGTGGCACAGGATCTGATCCGCCAAGGCGTTCCGGCATCCAAGGTTCTGATCGATGCGGTGGGCGACAGCCAGCCGGTCTATTACGAATCCATGCCCAAGGGCGAAGCCGGCAACCGCCGCGCCGAGATCTTCGTGCAGAGCTAACCTTCTTCGAAAGCACCCATAAAATCGTTGCGCCAGGGGGGTAAATCCCCGATTCTGGCAAGGCTTTCAGGATTTCCGTCATGAACACCGATTTCTACCGCATCAAGCGGCTGCCGCCTTACATTTTCGAGGAAGTCAATCGCCTCAAGGCAGCGGCGCGGGCGCGGGGCGAGGACATTATCGATTTCGGCATGGGCAATCCCGACATGCCCACGCCCGATTTCATCGTCGACAAACTTTGCGAGACCGCGCGCGATCCCCGCTCCAACCGCTATTCGGCATCGCGGGGCATCAAGGGACTGAGGAAGGCGCATGTCGCCTATTACAAGCGCCGCTTCGGCGTGACGTTGGATCCCGACCGCGAAGTGATCGCGGCGCTGGGCTCCAAGGAAGGCTTCGCCAATCTCGCCCAGGCGATCACTGCGCCGGGCGATGTGGTGCTGGTGCCCAACCCGGCTTACCCGATCCATGCCTTCGGTTTCATTCTGGCGGGCGCGGCGATCCGGCATGTGCCTGCCACCTCGCCGGAAGAATATCTGTCCGCTCTCAGCCGCGCCGTGCGTCATTCGGTGCCGTCGCCGGTGGCGCTGGTGGTCAATTATCCGTCCAATCCCACGGCGCAGGTGGTGGGGCTGGATTTCTACAGGGAGATCGTGAAATTCGCGAAGAAGCATGAGATCTGGGTTTTGTCCGATCTCGCCTATGCGGATATTTATTTCGGCGATGTGCCGCCGCCTTCCATTCTGGAGATAGACGGCGCTAAGGACATCGCCATCGAATTCCAGTCACTGTCGAAGACATTTTCCATGCCCGGTTGGCGCATGGGGTTCGCGGCCGGCAACGAGAAATTGATCGGCGCTCTGGCCCGCATCAAATCCTATCTCGATTACGGCGCCTATACGCCCATCCAGGTGGCTGCCACGGCGGCCTTGAACGGGCCGGAGAGCGTGGTGGACGAAATCCGCGCCGTCTACAAATCACGGCGCGACGTACTGGTGAAAAGCATGGCGCAGGCTGGCTGGGATATTCCCGCGCCTGAAGCGTCCATGTTTGCCTGGGCGCCGGTACCGGAGAAATTCCGCGAGGCCGGCTCGATGGAGTTCGCCAAGCAACTTCTGATCCACGCCAAGGTGGCGGTGTCGCCCGGCATCGGCTTCGGCGAGTATGGCGAAGGCTATGTGCGCGTGGCGCTGGTGGAGAATGAGCACCGCATCCGTCAGGCGGCTCGCAACGTGAAGAAATTCCTGAGCATGGGCACCAATCATGCACGCGCCGATCGTGTCGCGGCCAAGGTTTGATCGGTTGACGATGGGGGACCCTCTCAAGATAGCGATCGCGGGTCTGGGCACCGTGGGCGGCGGCGTGGTCAAGGCCTTGTCGGCGCATGCGGCTGAGCTGGCGGTGCGGGCTGGCCGTGAGCTGGTGGTGGTGGGCGCCAGCGCCCGCGACGCGAAGAAGGCGCGCGGATTCACGGTTGCGAATTTTGTCGCCGATCCTTTGGCGCTTGCCAAATCCGACGCGAATGTCGTGGTGGAATTGATCGGCGGCGAGGAAGGACCTGCGCGCGCGCTGGTCGAAGCCGCGCTCGCCAATGGCAAGCATGTGGTGACGGCCAACAAGGCGCTTCTGGCCAAGCATGGCAGGGCGCTGGCCGCGGCCGCCGAACGCAACAAGCTTCAGCTGAAATTCGAAGCAGCGGTGGCGGGCGGCATTCCCATCGTCAAGACGTTGCGCGAAAGCCTGGTCGCTTATGACATCCAGGCCGTCAAAGGCATTCTCAACGGCACCTGCAACTATATCCTCACCGAGATGGAAGCGTCCGGCGCCAGCTTTGCCGATGTGCTGAAGGATGCGCAGGCGCTGGGATACGCCGAAGCCGATCCCACGCTCGATGTCGGCGGCGGCGACACCGCGCACAAGCTGGCGCTGCTTTCCAGCCTTGCCTTCGGTGTGGCGCCCGATCTCTCCCACATGACGGTGGAAGGCATCCAGCACATCACGCCCGCCGATATTCATTTCGCGTCGGAGTTCGGTTTCCGCATCAAGCTTCTGGGCGTGGCGCGGCGCACCGCATCGGGCGTGGACCAGAAAGTTCATCTCGCCATGGTGCGCTCGCGCTCGCCGCTGGCCAATGTCGATGGCGCCGCCAATGGCATCCTGGTCGATGCGGGACAGGCAGGGCCGTTCTTCTTTTCCGGACGCGGCGCGGGCGAAGCTCCCACCGCTTCGGCCGTGGTGGCCGATCTGGTCGAAATCGCGCGCGGCTCCTGTACGCCCGTCTTTGGCCGGCCGGCGGCAGAGCTGGCCGGTTTCAAAGCGGGGGCGGGGGACGCAGTGTTTACCCCCTGGTATCTGCGCTTCGAGGTCCTGGACCTGCCGGGCGTCCTGGCGGACATCGCCGGGCACCTGTCGGAAGCCGGTGTTTCCATTGAAAGCATGATCCAGCGGGGCCGCGCCCATGGCGCCCCCGTGGCCATCGTGATGATCACCCATGAAGCTGCGCAGAGCGCGGTCGAACGCGCCTTGAAGGCCATCGCCGCCTCGGACAAGGTTCGCACCAGGCCCTGCATGATTCCCATGGAGGCCGCGTAAGCGGACGATAACCAGGCTGTGCTATAGCCGCGCCCAACCACCAGCCGCTTGAGACGGCCCACGCCGGGAGATGACATGACCCTGATCCGCCCCCCTTCCACCGTTCAACCGCTGGATCGCGCCTTCGCTCTGGAAGCGGTGCGCGTTACCGAGGCCGCCGCCATTGCCGCCGCCGCGCAGATCGGGCGGGGCGACGAGCATGCCGCCGACCAGGCCGCGGTGGAGGCGATGCGGGCTGCCTTCAACGTCTTGCCGATCGACGGCACGGTGGTGATCGGCGAGGGCGAACGCGACGAAGCCCCGATGCTCTTTATCGGCGAGAAAGTCGGGCAGGGCGGGCTGGCCGTCGATATCGCGCTTGATCCCCTCGAAGGCACCACGCTCACGGCCAAGGCGATGGCCAACGCGCTGGCGGTGATGGCGATGGCGGAGCCCGGCACCATGTTGCACGCGCCCGACACCTATATGGACAAGATCGCCATCGGCGGCGGCTTCAAGGAAGGCCTGATCGATCTGGATGCCGAGCCGGGCGACAACATCAACGCCTTGGCCAAGGCCAAAGGCGTCAAGCCGAACGAAATCACCGCCTGCATCATGGACCGGCCGCGTCACGAAGACCTGATCGCCAAGGTCCGCAAGGCGGGCGCGGCGGTGAAGCTGATCACCGACGGCGACGTGGCGGGCGTGATCGCCACCACCGATCCGGCCACCGGCATCGACATCTATATCGGCCAGGGCGGCGCGCCCGAAGGCGTCTTGGCGGCGGCGGCGTTGCGCTGCATCGGCGGCCAGATGCAGGCACGCCTGATCTTCAAGAAGGACGATGAAAAGCGCCGCGCCGAAAAAATCGGCATCAAGGATTTCAATCGCAAATATGCCATGACCGATCTGGTGTCGGGTGATGTGGTGTTTTCCGCCACCGGCGTCACTGATGGCTCGATGCTGGCGGGCGTGCACCGGGTTGGCGATTACGTCACCACCGAGAGCGTGGTGATGCGCTCTGCCACGGGCACGGTGCGCTGGATCAAGGCGCGCCATCGCCGCAACGGTGCCTGAAGCGCTGGCCGCCCGGCCGGAAGCGGCTTTCGGCGTCGCGCGCAGTTTTTCCGGCCGCCGCTGGCGCCTGGAAGCGGGCGACGATGCCTTGGCCCGCCAGCTGCAACAGGAATTGACGCTTTCCCCCGTGCTGGCGCGCCTTCTGGCGGCGCGCGGCATCCCGGTGGCGGAGGCGTATGACTATCTCAATCCCACCCTGAAGAAATTCCTGCCCGATCCGTTGGTGCTGGCGGAGATGGATATGGCCGTGGCGCGGGTGAAGCGCGCGCTGGAGACGGGCGAGCGCATCGCGGTGTTCGGCGATTACGATGTGGACGGGTCCACTTCCACGGCGCTGATGGCGAACTTCCTGACGGCTTTGGGCGCGCCGCCCCGGATCTATATTCCCGACCGGATGACGGAGGGCTATGGCCCCTCCGCGCCCGCCATGCAGGCCTTGAAGGCCGAAGGCGCATCCCTGGTGGTGACGGTGGATTGCGGCGCCTCCGGCGGCGCGGCGTTCCAGGCCGCGCGCGACATCGGGCTGGATGTGGTGGTGCTGGATCATCACCGGGTGGAAGCGCGGCCCGATGCCGCCGCGCATGTCAATCCCAACCAGCCCTCCGATCAATCGGGCCTCACTTATCTTTGCGCCGCGGGGGTGACGTTCCTGTTCATGGTGGCCCTTAATCGTGCGCTGCGCGAGGCGGGATATTTTGAGGCGCGCGGTATTTCCGAACCGGACTTACGCGAGCATCTGGACTTGGTGGGTCTGGCGACGGTCTGCGATGTAGTGCCGCTCGTGGGCGTCAATCGCGCGTTCGTGCGTCAGGGCCTGGGGCAATTGTCGAAGCTTTCGCGGCCCGGCCTGGCGGCGCTGGCGGCTGTGGGAAAATCCGCGCCGCCCTTCACGGCCTATCATCTGGGCTTTGTGTTCGGTCCCCGCATCAATGCGGGCGGGCGGGTCGGCCGGTCGGGGCTGGGCGCCGACCTCCTCACGGCGAAGGATGTGCGGGCGGCGGACGATTTCGCGCTTCAACTCGATCTTCACAATCGCGAGCGCCAGGGCATCGAAAAACTGATCCTGGAAGAAGCCGTGGCGCTGGCCACCGCTCAGGACAATGTGCCGTTCCTGCTGGTGGCCAATGACGGCTGGCATCCCGGCGTGGTGGGGATCGTGGCGGGGCGGCTGAAAGAGCGATTCGCCAAGCCCTCTTTCGTCGCTGGTTTCGAGGGCGGGATGGGGCGCGGGTCCGCTCGCTCGATCCCCGGCATCGATATCGGCCGCATGGTGCGGGCGGCCAAGGATCTGGGCCTGATCGAAGCGGGCGGCGGCCACGCCATGGCGGCGGGCTTCTCGTTGATGGCGGAGCAGCTGCCGGCTTTCCGCAAATTTCTGGAGCAGCAATTTTCCGGCACCGAAGCCGCCTATGAAGAGGCGGCAAGCCTGGTCTTGGATGCGGTGTCGTCGCCTGCGGCCGCCGGGCGCACTCTGGTCGCGGAGATCGCCCTGGCGGGCCCCTATGGTGCGGGCAACCCGGAGCCTTTGCTGGCCTTCCCGGATGTGCGGGTCGCCTTTGCCGACGTGGTGGGGGGCGCCCATGTCAAAGTCCGGCTCACGGGCGGGGATGGGGCGAAGCTGGACGCCATCGCTTTCAGAGCCGCCGGGACGCCTCTGGGCGAGGGCCTTCTGCAATCCAGAGGCCGGCCCATCCATGTCGCCGGGAAGCTCAGGACGGACGATTGGAACGGTCAGGAGCGGGTTCAGCTCCAGATCGAGGATGCCGCGGCAAGCATCTGAATGTGCTTGCAATACCCGGCCCTGGCCGGTATAGCCCCGCCTTCGACGCGCCCTTCGTCTATCGGTTAGGACTCAAGATTTTCAATCTTGCAAGAGGGGTTCGACTCCCCTAGGGCGCGCCATTTCTTTCCGAATGCCCACACGTTCGGAAAGAAATGACAAGGTGCCCGCGCGCCAGCGTCGTCGGGTGCCGCACCAGGCCAAAATTCAGATCTTCATGTGGCTTTGTCAGTCAAATTGGTACGGCGCTTATCCAAAGCCCGACATGCCGTCAGTTTTGGGGCGTCACCCAATGATTCATTGCGATGGAAATCTGTACGAAATGTATCAAGTGATCGTCTCCAAATTGATAAAGGGAGGATCGGCTCGCAATTTCTGGTTCAGCGAAAAAGTTGGGCGGCAAGTTAGACCTGTCCACAACATCAAAAGTATCAACGATTAGTAGATTTCCTGACCCTCCACTGTAGCCGATGATCTGCCTGCTCGTGTTTTTCATGACAGGCATTAGTAGCTTAAGACTGGCTTCCTTTCCTGTAGCCATGAGTTTTCCGTTCTCAAAAACGGTCACGTCGTCAGCGAGCAGGCTGTTGACCTGCATCAGGTTTTCACCGGCTTTGGCCGTTAGTGCCTGTTCTGCATCGATAATATATTGGGGCGGAGGCGGCTGTATCCCGGCAACTGCTGCTGACGAGAAGATCAGCGCCAAAAAGATAAGCAAGCACGATCTCATTGCCACCTCTTGCTACTAATGTTGATCCTTATTTTGGTCCTGTAGCAATCGGTCCGCGGCCTTTACCAACTTGCTCTGACCCTCATGTTCCAAGCTGAGCAGCCGGGCTTTTACTTTCAGTCCGCCCGCAAAGCCCGTCAATTGTCCTGTCGAACCGATCACCCGGTGGCAGGGCGCGATGATGGAAATGGGATTTTTTCCATTGGCCGCGCCCACGGCGCGTACGACTTTGGGATTGCCCAGCGATTTGGCGATTTCGCCATAGCTGCGGGTCTGGCCGAAGGGGATCTTGAGCAAGGCCTTCCACACGCTTTTCTGGAACTCCGTGCCGTTGAAATCCAAAGGCACCGTGAAGGTCTTGCGCTTGCCGGCAAAATATTCGTTCAACTGGCGTTCGGTTTCGGCAAGCACGGGATGGCGCTGATCTTCGCCAACGATGTTCAGGCGCACCCGCTTGGGGCTGTCATTCTCCCACAGAATGGCGGCCAGGCCTTTGTCGCTGGCGACCAGCTTGAGCCGGCCGACGGGCGATTTCATGATTTTATAGACATAAGCTTTCGGGCCTTTGCCGCCGGGCTTGGACATGGTTTGCTCCACAGATATGGATGATGTCATCGGACCATCTGCCGCCAAGATAGGACCATGACGGGCGAACGGAAGATGCCCCAAGATTCGAAAATGCGAATTGGCAGTCCTTTGCTGGCGGTGCCGGTTCTCAGCCTCGCGCTTCTCGTTTCGGGATGCGTTTCGGCGCACCAGATTGAGAAAACCCGGAGCGACGCCGCCATCTATGGCGAGCAGCAACGGGCGCGCGCCGTCCGCGAACATTGCATCGACAGCGGCGCCATGCCGGGAACCGCGGCTTACCTGGAATGCCAACTGAAATCGAAGTAGCCGTCCGTCAGGGCGCTTTGCGCACCGGCAAGGGAATATTGCAGGCATCGATCGCGCCCGCCGGCCGCACGAACCAGTCATTGTGGCGGTTGCGCCGGGCTTCGACATAGGCGGTGAAGGACTTGGTACCGGTCTTCAGGAACTGGAGCGCCAGCCGGTCCTGGGCGGGAACATCCGACGCCAGCTTCATGGATTTTATCGGCGTGTACTGGTCGGGCTTGGCATAGAAGCCCATGGGGACGGGGCCGCGCGGCAAGGCCGACAGCAGCTCCATGCCCTGCACCACACGCCCCACCAAGGTGATATTGCGGTCCAGCTGGCGCGGCGACTGGCCGGTCACGGCATAAAGCTCCACGCCGCTGCCGGAATCGGCGGCATTGTCGCGGCCCGCGCCCACCATGCCATAGCAATGCAGCAACCACTCGCGCTTGCCGTCGCTTCCGGCGGGGAAATCGCCGTCGAACCCCGTCTGCGCCGCATAGGTGTCGTGGTCTGGCAGGCGCACCAGCGAGGAGGCGGCAGGGCGGTCGAATTCGACAAAGCCCTTGAGCGAGGCCTTGGCAGTCTTGCGCGCTTTGTCTTCCTGGGACCATTGCACCACATAATTGTCCTGCGAGCGCAGCAGCGAGGCATCGTCGAAATATTTCTCGCGCGCCAGCGTCTTGATATTGGCGATGGTCTTGGGCGCGAAGCCGGGCGCCAAGAGGATCACCACCCGCCCTGCGGCCAAGTCCATATAGAGGGTGTCGGCGGGGTCCATCGCCTGCCAGTCGCTGGCGGGCGCGGCTGCCAGCACGGCCTCCGGTGTTTGGAACGGTGCCGCCGTGGCGATGGCCGGTACCAGGGACGCCAGGATCGCGATCGGTAGTGCGCGCTTCATGGTCAATGTCCCACCGCCGCGCCGGCTTCGACCCGGCCGTCATTGGCGCCATAGAGCATGCGCTTGCCGTTCTTGGTGCCGATCACGATGCCTTCGGCCTCGCCCCATGGAACATCGTCCTCGATCTTATGACCCTGGGCGGAAAGCTGTTTGCGCACCTCCGGCGTCAGAGCGCCTTTTTCCACATAGACCACGTCCGGCATCCATTGATGATGAATGCGGGGATAATTGATCGCCTGCTGGATGTTCATCTTGTGGTCGATCACATTGAGCATCGCTTCCAAGGTGATGGTGATGATGCGCGAGCCGTCGGGGCTGCCGATCACCATGAAGATCTTGCCGTCCTTGGTCACGATGGAGGGGCTCATGGAGGAAAGCGGCCGCTTGCCCGGCGCGATGGCGTTGTTCTTGCCCTGCACCAGGCCGAACAGGTTGGGCGCCCCCACCTTGGACGTGAAATCGTCCATCTCGTCATTGAGGAAGAAGCCGGTATCGCCCGCGATCACATTGGCGCCGAAATTGTTGTTGATGGTGTAGGTGACCGAGACCGCGTTGCCGTCCTTGTCAACCACGGAATAATGCGTGGTCTCGTTATTCTCATGCAGGACTTCGCCGGTGCGGATTTCCGCGGATGGCGTCGCCTTCTCCGGATGGATCTTGCCGCGGATATCGGCGGCATGCTTGGCGGAGAGGAGCTTGTCGACGGGGTTCTTCACGAAGGCCGGATCGCCCAGCGAGAAATTGCGGTCGACATAGGCCCGCCGCATCGCTTCCACCATCAGATGCACGCTCTTGGCCGAATGCGGCTCCATCTTGTCCATGGGATAGGCGGACAGGATGTTCATGATCTCGCACACAATGGTGCCGCCTGACGAAGGCGGGGGCGAGGAGATGATCTGATAGCCGCGATAGGAGCAGGTGATGGGCTTGGTTTCCTCCACCGTGTAATCGGCGAAATCCTTCATGGTCAGAAGGCCGCCATTGGCCTTCGAGGCGGCGACCACGCGCTGGGCAATGTCGCCCTTGTAGAAGGCATCCGGCCCGCCGGCGGAGACCTTGCGCAAGGTGGCGGCCAGCTGCTTCTGCACCAGGGTCTCGCCCACCTTCCAGGGTTGGCCCTTGTTGAGGAAGATCGCCGCCACATTGGGCTGCTTCTTGAAATATTGGGTGCCCCATTGCAGCAGGTCGACATCACCCTGCTTCAACACAAAGCCATTATCGGCCAGCTTGATGGCGGGCGCGATCAGCTGCTCGCGCTTCATGGTGCCATATTCGTCCAACATCTTCTGGAAGCCCATGACGGAGCCTGGCACGCCCACGGCCTTGAAGCCGAACAGGCTGAGATTGGGGATCACATTGCCCTTGGCGTCGAGATACATATTCTCGGTCGCGGCGGCGGGCGCCTTTTCGCGGAAGTCGATGAAAGTGTCCTTGCCATTGGCCAGATGGATGGTGGCGAAACCGCCGCCGCCGATATTGCCGCAGCAGGGATGGGTCACCGCCAGCGCATAACCGACGGCCACGGCGGCATCGATGGCGTTGCCACCGGCCTTGAGAACATCGGCGCCCACTTGCGAGGCGTAGTGCTGGGAACTAACCACCATGCCATGTTCGGCCTCGACGGGCGGAGGCGTGACGGCGGGCGGCGCGATGCCGGCATTGTCCGCGATGCTGAGTGTGGGCGTGAGCAGGAACGAGGTGCCGACCAGCACGCTCAGAAAACGGCGCATGAAAATCCCCCTGATGATCGCATTTGCTGTCCGACTGCCGGGCGCAAACCTAGCGCCCGGCTCTTTTGAAAGAAAGTGGGCGGCATGGCTGAAGAAACCATGCCGCCCATGTCTAAACCGGAATGCGGGCCTTAATTGCCGATGGCCGCGCCAGCCGGAGAGCGGCCGTCATTGGCGCCGTAGAGCATCCTTTTGCCGTTCTTGGCGCTGATGATGATGGCTTCGTCCGTGCCCCAGGAGCGATTCTCGGTGAAGTGATAGCCATTGGCTTCCAACTCCTTGCGGACTTCCGGCGTAAGCGCGCCTTCCTCGATATAGACCGTGTCGGGCATCCACTGGTGATGGATGCGCGGATAATTCACGGCGGCCTGGGCGTCCATCTTGTGGTCGATCACATTGAGGATCGATTCCAGGGTGATGGTGATGATGCGCGAGCCGCCGGGGCTGCCCGTCACCATGAAGATCTTGCCGTTCTTGGTGATGATGGTGGGGCTCATCGAGGAGAGCGGACGCTTGCCGGGCTGGATGGAGTTATTCTCGCCCTGAACCAGGCCGAACAGATTGGGCGCGCCCACCTTGGACGTGAAATCGTCCATCTCGTTGTTGAGGAAGAAGCCGGTATCGCCCGCGATCACCTGTGCGCCGAACCCGCCATTGATCGTATAGGTGACCGAGACGGCATTGCCCGCCTTGTCCACCACCGAATAATGGGTGGTCTGGTCGCTTTCATGCGGCACCACGCCGATCTTCACTTCGGACGAAGGCGTCGCCTTCACCGGATCGATCTTGGCCCGGATGGCGGCGGCGTGCTTCTTGGACAGAAGCTTGTCCAGCGGATTTTTGACGAAAGCGGGATCACCCAGCGAGAAATTGCGGTCGACATAGGCGTGCCGCATCGCTTCCACCATCAGATGCACGCTCTTGACGGAATGCACCGGCATCTTGTCCATGGGATAACCGGACAGGATGTTGAGGATCTCGCATATCGAGGCGCCGCCCGAGGAGGGCGGCGGCGAGGAGATGATGCGGTAGCCGCGATAGTTGCAGTACAGCGGCGCGCTTTCGGTGACGGTGTAGTCCGCGAAATCTTGCATGGTCAGAAGTCCGCCATTGGCCTTGGAGGCGTCGACCACGCGCTGGGCGATGTCGCCCTTGTAGAAGACGTCGGGGCCTTGCGCGGAAATCTGCTTCAAGGTTGCCGCGAGATTCTTCTGCACCAACGTATCGCCGGCTTTCCAGGGCTTGCCATTGTTGAGGAAGATCGCCGCCACATTGGGTTCCTTGGCGAAGGCTTCGGCGCCGAATCCATAGATCCGCACATCGCCTTCCTGAAGCACATAGCCCTGGTCAGCCAGTTTGATCGCGGCTGCCATCACCTGCTCGCGCTTCATGGTGCCGTATTCGTCCAGCATCTTCTGGAAGCCCATCACGCTGCCGGGCACGCCCACGGCCTTATAGCCGCGCAGGGACAAGCCGGGGATCACATCGCCCTTGGCATCCAGATACATGTTGGCCGAAGCGGCAGCCGGCGCCTTTTCGCGGAAGTTGATGAAGGTGTCCTTGCCATTGGCCAGGTGAATGGTGGCAAAGCCGCCGCCGCCGATATTGCCGCAGCAGGGATGGGTCACCGCCAGCGCATAGCCGATCGCTACCGCCGCATCGATGGCATTGCCGCCCGCCGCCAGAATGTCCGCACCCGCCTTTGAAGCGTCGCGCTGCGCGCTCACCGACATGCCGTTGGGAGCTTCGACCGGCGGAGGAAATTTGGATGCCACATTTGCGCCATTGAATTCGGATACTTGCGCATTGCCGGATGGCGCCGCGGCCTGGGCGAAACCGAGCGTCGGCGTGAGCAGGAAGGAGAGGCTGGTCAGGGTGCTTAAAAGTCGGCGCATCGGCGGTTCCCCTTGAGTTTTTATCAGTTCCGTCAAACCTAGCGGCGGACCAAGGCCATTGCCAGCGCCGGACGGCGGGACTGGCGTGTCAATTTGCCTACTGGCGGCGCGGCAGAGCGCCCCCCTACGAGGACCCTTTTTCGCGGGAATCTCAGATATGCGTATCGACAAAATCGCCGCCGGCCGCGCCGTCCCTGATGACGTCAATGTCATTGTCGAAGTCCCGGTGGGCGGAGAGCCCATCAAATATGAGCTGGACAAGGAAGCCGGCACGCTGGTGGTGGACCGTTTCCTCTACACTTCGATGCGCTATCCCGGAAATTACGGCTTCATCCCGCATACCCTGTCGGGCGACGGCGATCCGGTGGACGTGCTCATCGCCAACAGCCGTGCCATCGCGCCCGGCGCGGTGATCAGCGTTCGCCCCGTGGGCGTCCTTCTGATGGAAGACAATGCCGGCAAGGACGAGAAGATCATCGCGGTTCCGTCCCAGCATATCAGCCAGCGCTTCGACGGAATCGCGAACTACAAGGATCTTCCCGAAATCACGCTCAGCCAGATCGAGCATTTCTTCGCGCATTACAAGGATCTGGAGCCGGGCAAATGGGTCAAGATCGTGCGTTGGGGTGACGCCGCCGAAGCGCGCCAGATGATCGTGGATGGCATCGCCCGGGCCAAGAAATAGAGGTCCCGCGCCAGGCCGGGCTGACCGACGGGAGCCGTGACGCCGACGCTTCGGTTCTGGCCCGCGCCTTCATGGCAGTTCTAACTTCCCAAGTCCGGGCCGCCGTGCCAGATTTCCGCGAACATGCTTTGTGGGGGTTTGCATGAGCCGGAAAAAATTATTGGTTGGATTGTCCGCAGCGGCGCTGATGCTGACGCCGGGCTTGGCGTTGGCGGGGCACGGCAAAGCCGGATTGTGGAACATCACCACCAGCATCGGGGGCATGCCAAGTGTTCAGCTGCCGCCCGAAGCGATGGCACGGATGAAGGCTATGGGCATGAAGATGCCGTCGGGTGGCCAGTCTTTTTCCTCACAGATCTGCATGACCCAGGCGGAAGTGGATTCCGACAAGCTGCCGCCGGTGGGTAAGAACGACATGGGCTGCACCAGTCATGTCACCAGCCAGACCGCCAATTCCATGTCGGCGGAAACGGTCTGCAACGGAGACATGAAGGGCACCGGCCGCATGCAGATATCCTATACCGGCGCGGAGCATTATTCGGGCTCCTATAATTTCAAGGGCATCATCCACGATCAGCCGATGGAGACGAACTCGACATTCAAGGGCGATTGGGTCAAAGCCGATTGCGGCGCGGTGAAGCCTTTCGTGCCTAAGAAGTAGAAAGACCTGAGCCTTACGTGGATTCCGACATCGCCGAACTTGCCGGGCTGCTCCGGAATGCGCGCCGCGCGGTGGTCTTTACCGGTGCCGGCATTTCTACGGAATCGGGCATTCCCGATTTTCGCTCGCCCGGCGGCATCTGGACCAAGATGATGCCCGTGCAGTTCCAAGATTACATCGCCGACCCCGCGGCCCGGCGCGTGTCCTGGGAGCGGCGGTTCGAAATGGAGGAAACCTGGAACGCGGTGAAGCCCAATGCCGGGCATTTGGCCGTTGCCGAGCTGGTGCGGCGCGGCATTGTCGCGGCCGTCATCACTCAGAATATCGACAGTCTGCACCAGGCGGCGGGCGTGCCCGAAAGTCAGGTGATCGAAATTCATGGCAGCACCCGTTTTGCCAAATGCCTGACCTGTGGCACGCGGATCGAGATCGGCGATATCCGGGCCCATTTCGACCGTCATGGCGATGCGCCGGACTGCCGGCTTTGCGGCGGCATCATCAAGACCGCCACCATCTCGTTCGGCCAAGCCATGCCGGAAGGGGAGATGGAGCGGGCCCAAGAGGTGAGCCTGGCCGCGGATCTGATGCTGGTGGCGGGTTCCTCGCTGGTGGTCTATCCGGCGGCCGCCTTTCCCCTGGCGGCCAAGCGGGCGGGGGCCAGATTCGTCATTCTCAACCGGGATGAAACCGAGCAAGACCCCTATGCGGACTTGGTTTTGCACAGGGAAATCGGGCCAACTTTGACCGAGGCCGTTCAGGCTTTATAAGCGGGTTGTGCCTTCCTATATGTCCAGTCGCAGCTAGACTGAATTGATCCCTCGTACCCGGAGTTGACCTTGCGCCGCGCCGACGAAGAACCTGAAGAAAAAGACGACGAGAAGGCCAAGACGCCGGAGCCGCAATCCTCCGAAATCGCCAAGGCGCTCTACAAGTCCCGCACCGTGCTGATTTTCGGCGAAGTGGACATGAAGATGGCCGAGCGGGTCAGCGCCCAGCTGCTCGCCTATGCCGAAAGCGAAGGCGACATCCGCGTGATCGTCAATTCGCCGGGCGGCCATGTCGAGTCGGGCGACACCATCCATGACATGATCCGCTTTGTCGGCAACCGGGTGAAGATGATCGGCACCGGCTGGGTCGCCAGCGCGGGCGCGCATATCTATCTGGGCGCCAAGCGAGAGAACCGCTACTGCCTGCCATTCACCCGCTTCCTGCTGCACCAGCCTCTGGGCGGTGTGCGGGGCCAGGCCTCCGACATCACCATCGAGGCCGAGGAAATCCTCAAGATGCGCGCGCGCCTGATCAAGGAGATCGCGGTCGAGACCGGTCAGCCCTATGAAAAGGTGGTTGCCGATACCGAGCGCAATTTCTGGATGGGCGCCGAAGAGGCCCAGAAATACGGCCTGGTGAACAAGATCATCACCAGCGCCAGCGAAATCTGATGTGACGACCGCACCGCGGCCTTGGTGGTATGGCGCGGTCGTTTATCAGGTCTATGTGCGCAGTTTTTGCGATAGCAATGGCGACGGGCAGGGCGATTTCGCCGGCCTCATTTCCAGGCTCGACTATATCGCGTCGCTGGGCGTGGATGCCGTGTGGATGTCGCCAATCCACCCTTCGCCCAACCGCGACTGGGGCTACGACGTTTCCGATTATGAGGGCGTGCACCCCGATTACGGCACGCTGGACGATTTCCAGAAGCTGACCGAAGCCGCGCATGCGCGAGGCTTGAAAATCATCCTGGATGAAGTCTTGGCGCATACGTCCGATGAACATCTCTGGTTCGCCGCCAGCCGTGACGGCAATCCCGCCAAGCGGAACTGGTATGTATGGGCCGATCCCAGGGATGACGGCACGGTGCCCAACAATTGGCTGTCGGTGTTCGGTGGTCCGGCCTGGGCCTATCAGCCCGCGCGGCAGCAATATTACCACCATAAATTCCTCCGCCAGCAGCCCAAGCTCAACTGGCTCGACACCGGCGCGCGCGAAGCGGCGCTGGATGTGCTGGAATATTGGCTGGCGCGGGGCGCCGACGGTTTTCGCCTGGATGTGGCCAATGCGTTTCTGCATTGCTCCGGGTTGAGGGACAATCCCGCCATTCCCGAAGAGATGCGGGGGCCTGCCGAATGGGCCGCTGCCGCGAACATGCAGCGGCATCTCAACGACTCCAATCTGGTGGAGAACCGGGCGGTGCTGGATGTGATCCGCCGCCGGGTCGAGTCATTCGATGACCGTTTCGTCTTTGGCGAGTTTTCGGAGGAGTTCGAACGTTCCGGCTGCTATCTGCCGCCCGACAAGGGATTGCATGCCGGCTATAATTTCGCGCTGCTTCTGGCCGACGATGCAAGCGCGATCCGCGCACATCTGGAAACCCTGGCCAATTATCCCGACCATTGGCCCGCCATCGCCTTTTCCAACCATGATGTGGTCCGCACCGCGACCCGCTTCGGTGAAGGCTCCGCCAAAGTGATGCTGGCGCTGCTGTTCGCCTTGCGTGGCACGGTTCTTCTCTATCAAGGCGAAGAATTGGGCCTGGGCGAAGTCGATCTCAACCGCCATCAACTGCGCGATCCGGTGGGTGATCTTTATTATCCTCTGTTCAAGGGGCGCGACGGCTGCCGCACGCCGATGCCCTGGGAAAGCGCCAAGCCCAATCTCGGCTTCACCTCTGGCACGCCCTGGCTTGCCTTGGGACCGGCCCATGCCGCCTTGGCGGTGGACATGCAAGAGCGCGATCCGGCTTCGACGCTCGCTTTCGCCCGCGCCATGCTGAAAGCCAGAAAAGATCATGCCGAGCTGCGCGATGCCGAGCTGATGCTGCTGGACGCGCCGCTGCCCATGCTCGCGTTCCGGCGGGGGCAAATTCTCTGCGCCTTCAATCTGGGCCGGGCGGCGATGGAATGGGTTCCGCCCGCAGAGGCCGCGGCATTGGATTTCGGGACCGGCGAGGCGCGCTGCGTCGGCGGCCGGCTGACCCTGGGTCCTTTAAGCGCCTGGTTTGGCCGTCTCTGAAAGGGCCTCCAGCACGGCCTTGAATGGCAACATCACGCAGACATGCCGGCCCTTGTGTCCCATTACCCCATCGAAAACGTCGAAGGCGGAAAATGGCGGAGGGGGCGCAGGTCCGCCTTGCAGCATCGCGGCGACCTGATCGGCCAGTGCCCGAAGCTCTGCTTGGGTATGCCCTTTGGCCTCCGCGCCCAGGATCGCGGCCGATGCCTGGGTCAACACACAGGCCTGGGTCTGGTGCGCCAGCTCGGTGATGCGGCCGTCTGCTATCCGGAGATCCACCGTGACCCGGTCGCCGCAGGCCGGATTGTGGGCCGTGGCGCTGGCGTCCGGGTGCGCCAGACGGCCCGCGCCGGCCGCATCGGCGGCCAGCCGCAACAGCTCCTTGCGGTACAAAGGATCGCTCATGGAGTGCTGCGCTCCCGGAAGGCAGAGAGGGCCTCGCCGGTGTCGATATCGGTCAGGGGGGCATCCGACCCCGCCTCGACTTCGCAGACCAGCCCGGCATAGGGCGCGAGCAGGGCGCGAGCGCCCGCATCACCGGTCAGCGTCCGCATCTCGTCAAAGAAGTGCCGGGCCCACAGGACCGGATTGCCGCGCGTGCCGTCATGGACGGGCACGATGATGGCGCGGTCTTCGCCGGGATCGAAGGCGGCGATCAGCCGGTCCAGCAGATCGGCATTCACTGCCGGCATATCGCCCAGAAGGATCAGCGCACCGTCGCAATCGGCGGGAAGTGCGTTAAGACCGCAAATGAGAGATGTACTCAAACCATTTGAATAATCTTCATTTTTTGAAAATATCACCGGCAGCCCGCCCAAGGCGGCCCGAACACGCTGCTGTTCGTTGCCAATGACAACAATGACGTCGGACACAGCGCTTTTCAGCGCCGCTTCGACCGCGTACCGGATCATGGGCTTTTCCGCCAAAGGCTGGAGCAGCTTGTTGATGTTCTCTCCCGCGGCCCGCATCCGGGACGAATGACCGGCCGCCAGCACGATGGCGCCGATGCGCGGCAGCCGGGGCGCTGTCATCGCCGGCGCCTCGCGCGGATGGGGGCGCACGGGGCTGTCCGCCAACAATCCCCCAACCCCCATGGCTCCGATTTCGGTCCGGCCGACCGGCAAGCCCGCCAGAACCCGCCACAGCACGAAATCAAACCCGTTCAACCGGGGCGAACGGGCGCAGCCCGGCAGCCCGATGACCGGCCTCCCGTCCAAAGTCCCGCTCATCAGCAGGTTGCCTGGGTCGACCGGCATGCCCAGGACCACGATCCGGCCCCCGGCGCGCTCCAGGGCGGCCGGCAGGACATCGCGCCGGTCGGCGATGGCGCTGGCCCCGAACAAGAGAATGAAGTCGGCGCCGGCCGCCGCGCCGATTGCATCGGCCACCGCGCCGATGTCATGGGGCACCCGGCGCTCGAAGACGATGGCGGACCCTAAAGGCTTCAGCCGCGCATCCAGCGCCGCGCGGTTCTTGTCCAGAAGCGCCGGCTTCATGCCGGGCAGGCGGGTGGAGATCAGCGCCACCTTGCGCGGCAGGAACGGCGCCACCCGGATGGCAGCCGATGCCGCCAGAATCGTCTCGACTGCCGCGACCCCGGTTTCATGCGCCGCGAACGGAATGATCTTGATGGTGGCCAGCATCTGCCCCGCCGCCACTTTCGCAAAATGCTGCAAGGTGGCGAGGGTGATGGCTTCGTCCTGCGCGTTCGCGGCGTCAATGGTGGCCGCATCGATTAGCGCCAGCCCGCCTGTCTCGGCATAGAGATTGACCCGCCCCGTAAACGCCGCCCCGATCCGCACCGAGCCGTCCTTGGCGGCCGCCGCGGCTGCGATGCGGGCCGCCGCCTTATCTTCCGGCACGTCGCCCGGTTCGGTCCAGGCAATGGTGATGTCTGAAATCCCCGCATCCTTGAGAGCCTGGACATCGTCCGCCGAAAGGATGCGCCCCTTGCGGAACGACAAATCTCCCTGTCGCACGCCATGGGCCAGAATCGCGCCGATAGCGCCGGCAACGGGAAAGCGTCCGAATTGCATGGGTGCAGTCTAAGAGGTCTAGGCGTGCGCCGCCATCCGCGGCAAATGCATGCGGGCCCGAAGCCCGCCCTGGCGGCGGTTTTCCAGCACGATGGCACCGCCATGGCCTTCGGCTATGGCCTTGGCCAGGGTGAGGCCCAGGCCCGTGCCGCCGGTGGCCGCATTGCGCGAGCTTTCCAGCCGGACGAAAGGCTCGAACACCCGCGTATGCTCGTCTTCGGGAATGCCTGGCCCGTCATCTTCAATCACGATGTCGTAACCATCGCTGTTGTTGGTGATCTGGACATCGGCCTTGTTGCCATAAGCCACCGCGTTTTCCACCAGATTACGGACGGCGCGCCTGATCTCGTTGGGTCGGCAACTGACGGGCGCGGGGTCATGGTTCTGCCAGGTGACCGGCTCGCCCAGATCGTCAAGGTCGGCGCAGAGGCTCTCCACCAAGGCCGCCAGATCGACATTGCGCTTGCCTTCGCCACCGGCGCCGCGCGCGGCCGACAGCACCTGCTCGGTCAGGTCCTGCAACTCGTCCAGATTCTGCTGCAGACCCTCGCGCAGGTCTTCGTCTTCCACGAATTCCAGATTGATGCGCATCGCTGTGATCGGCGTGCGCAGATCGTGTCCCACCGCCGAAAGAAGATGGCGCTGGCTTTCCAGGGTGCGGGTGACTTTTTCCGTCATCTGGTTGAAGGCGACCGCGGCGTTGCGCACATCGTCAGGTCCGTTTTCATCGACATGCGGCGCGGACCCGCCCCCGGCAACAAGTGAAGCTGCAGCGGTGAGTTCGGAAAGCGGGCGCACCACACGCCGGGCCACCAGGGCCGCGCCGGCGGAGGTGACCAGCGTGGCGACCGTCGCCGCCACCAGCATTTCAACCGGCCATGTGGGCTTGGAACGCAAGAATACCATCGAAATCGAATTCTTGGCGTCCAGCGGAATGACCAGCCGCATGGCGTCGTTATTGTCGTCCGTGTAGGCGGGCAGCAGATATTGCGGAATATCGGCCAGCCGCTCATGCACCAGCACAGTGGCGCGGCCGACCCGCGCCTGGGGCGGCAGGGAGGCCGAGAGCCTCTGCGCCAGGCGGTTGCCTTCCTCGCTCATGGGACGGGTGATCTCGTCGCCGGGGCGCAAATCCGCGAACTGCCACAGATGCGGCGAATTCATCGAGCGCATCACGGCGCCGCGCGCGTCTGGTGGAATGGCGATCAAGGTGGCGGCGACGGCGGCCGCCCGGTCCAGCACCCGCTCGTTGAGCGCGGTTTCCTTTTGGCGTTCGTTGCCCAGCTCGAACCACCAGGCGACAGCGAAGTTGGAAATAACCACGGCGGCGGCCGTCACCGCGATCATTTGCACCGCCAGAGTGCGGGGCCAGATCTTCATTTTTGTGCTCACGCCGCTTCCGGCTCCATCGCGAAAATGTAGCCGCCTCCCCAAACGGTCTTAATATAGCGCGGATTTTTGGGGTCCGGCTCGATTTTCTTGCGCAGCCGGCTGACATGGTTATCGATCGAGCGGTCGAACAGATCCGCGTCCCGGCCCTTGGTGAGATCGAGCAGCTGGTTGCGGGTGAGCGCGATCTTGGGACGCTCCAGGAGCGCCGTCAGCAAACGGAATTCCCCCGATGACAGGGGCAGGGCCATCCCATCCGGGCCGATCAATTCGCGCTGGCCGGTGTCCAAGGTCCATTCGCCGAAGCGGATGCGTTCGGCGCCGGGCGGCTTCTGCCGGGGCGGCAAAGCCTGGGTGCGCCGAAGGACGGCGGTCACGCGCGCGATCAATTCGCGGGGCGAGAAAGGTTTGGCGATGTAATCGTCGGCGCCCATCTCCAGCCCGATGATGCGATCCACTTCCTCGCCGCGCGCGGTGAGAAGGATCACGGGGATCTGCGAAGTCTCGCGGATGGAACGGCACAAGCTGAGGCCGTCTTCTCCTGGCATCATGATGTCGAGCACGAGGAGATCGATCGCGGCCCCTTTGAGGACTTTACGGGCGGCCGCGGAATCCGGCGCGGTGGTGGCGCGATAGCCATGCTCGCGAAGATACCGCGCCAAAGGTTCGCGGATATCGCGCGCATCCTCGACCAGGAGAATGTGTGGTTTGGTTTCGTCTTTGCCCATAGACCGCAATTTTGTCGTCACCGCCTGTCCTCATGCAAACAAGCTTTTGTCGCAAACCCTGTCAGGTCCGAAGAGTCTGGGTCATTTGCGCCAAAATCGAAAGAGCTATTTCGGCCGGGCTGCGCGCGCCGATGGCAAGCCCGACCGGTCCGCGAATGCGGGCCAAGGCTGCCCCGTCGAATCCGCGGCCTGAAAGCCGTTCCAGCCGGGCCGCATGCGTTTTTTTCGACCCCAGGGCGCCGATATAGAAGGCGGGAGAGGCGAGGGCCGCTTCCAGCGCCGGGTCGTCGATTTTGGGGTCATGCGCCAACACCACCAGCGCGGAGCGGGTGCCCAGAGGCGATTTGCCGAGGATCTCGTCGGGCCATCCTTGATCAAGCGCGACACCCGGAAAGCGCGCCGGGGTGGCAAAGGCGGCGCGAGGATCGATCACCCGCACCCTGTATCCCGCCAGCAGGGCCATCTGGGCCAGTGGCTGGGCGATATGGACCGCGCCGACCAGGACCAGTTCCAGCGGCGGATTGTGCACCTCCAGAAACCAGGTCCGGCCGCCGACCTCGATCTCGCCGCTGACATCGGTGCGCGCGGCCGAGCGCGCGGCCAGCCCAAGGGGCGTTTCATCCGAAAAAGGATCGATCAGCCTTTCTTGACCGGTTTCGCGGTCCAGCGCGCGTATCATGGGACCGGCGGCTGGCCGCGTCAGCGCGTCGAGAATGGCGCGCTTCATTCTTCCACCGGCTCGACGAAAATGCGGATGCGGCCGCCGCACGCCAATCCCACATTCCAGGCTTCGGCGTCCGTGACTCCGAACTCCAATTCGCGATTTCTGGAATCGGCGATGGTGGAGAGCGCCGCTTCGATCACGGCGCCTTCGACGCAGCCGCCCGAAACCGAACCGAGAAAGGCGCCGTCATCGCGAACCACGATCTGGCTCCCGGCGGGCCGCGGCGCCGACCCCCAAGTCTGGATCACCGTGGCCAGCGCCACCTTCCGTCGGTCAGCCAGCCAGGCGGCGGCAGTTTGGAGTTCATCGCTCATGCGCAAAGTCTCCGCTGCACTATGTTAAAGCACAAGAGCCGATGGATGACGTACTCGCACGACGCCTCGGATACGGCCGGCATGGAAGCGGCACAACCTATGCGTTCATCGGTGTGGAAAAATATTTCCGGGACATCGTGTAAATTGAGTTGCCAACCCGATTGTTTATGGCAGGGTTCAAACAAGAATAAGAATAATTGGAGAGCCGATGGAGAACGGCGTAAAACCGTCCTCATCCGACACGCGAATGCCGGCCGCGCAGGAAATCCCTTCCCGCATCCAGGGGCGTGTGAAATGGTTCGATTTCACCAAGGGCTATGGTTTCATCATGCGCGGCGACGGGGGGAGCGACATCCTTCTGCATCAGGCTTGCGTACGCCAATCGGGCTTCAAGATTGTCCTGGAAGGAGCCACCGTGGTGTGCGAGGCGATCATGGGGCCGCGCGGGCTTCAGGCAAGCATGCTGATCTCGCTCGACAACTCCACCGCGCATCCGCTGCCGCCGGCCGATCCGGCGTCCCGCCATCTCGCCGAGCCGCACGGCCCCTGGCAGGCGGGCACCGTCAAATGGTTCAATCGGGCCAAGGGGTATGGCTTTCTTTCGCGCGGGCCCGGCACCGTCGATATTTTCATCCATATGGAAGTCCTTCGGCAGTATGGGATCGCGGAGCTGCGCCAAGGCCAGAAAATCCGGTTTCGCACGGGTCTGGGTCCCAGGGGTGAGCTGGCCGCGGAATTGGAGCTGGACGATTAACCCTCCGCCGATTGATTTTCGCGGGGTCCGCTTCTAAGCAAGGATTGGATTTTTCGGGAAACCGCCGATGCGCGCTCCATTTCATGCCGTGTTTGCCATTCTGGCGCTGTTTTCTTCCACCGCCGCCTTCGCCTTGCCGGTGGAGACCATCACCATCGATACCAAAGCCGGGCCGCACCGTTTCTCGATGGAAGTGGCGTCTGATGATGAGAGCCGGGAAAAGGGGCTGATGTTCCGCAAGGAGATGGCCCCCGACGCGGGCATGTTGTTTGATTTTCACACACCTCAGCTGGTCAGCTTCTGGATGGAGAACACCATCCTGCCCCTGGATATGCTGTTCGTTCGCGCGGACGGCACCATTGCCCGCATCAAGGCGAATGCCACGCCTTATTCGCGGGAAAATATTCCATCCGGCGAGCCAGTCCAACTGGTGATCGAATTGAACGCCGGCCGTGCCGCGGCTTTAGGGATCACCGAAGGGGGCAAGGTCCATGCCCCCGAACTGGCAAAAAAGCCGCACTGACGGGCCCTGCAAACGCTGCGGCCCGACGCTAATGCGACCAGGGCTGCTTGCGGTCGAAGCGGAAATTGTCGGAATAGGATTTGGGCCGCGGCACCAGCACATGCGGCTCATACACCTGATAGGCGATGCCGTGCTTTTGCGCGTAGGCGACTGCTTCTTCCTGGGTGTCGAATTCCAGCGCCAGCTGCTGACGCATGTCGTTGGAACTGGTCCAGCCCATCAAGGGATCGGGAACCCGCGCCGTTTCCGGCTCATATTCCAATAGCCATAACTTGGTCCGGGCTTTTCCAGACTGCATGGCGTTCTTGGCGGGTTTGTAGATGCGCGCGCGCATATCCGTCTTCCTCAACTACTCGCGGGTCTTGACCCTATACCACAATTCATTCCGCCAAAGCGGCCCGTTTTCGCTTTCGCCCATAAGGCTGGGATGGTCGGAGCGGTGTGATTCGAACACACGACCCTCTGCTCCCAAAGCAGATGCGCTACCAGGCTGCGCTACGCTCCGGCATTCACGAAATTGGTCCGGTTCCTTACACGCATAGGCCCCTGGCGGGCAACCGAGGCCCAAATCACCCAAACTGCCGGTCGAACGACGCGCGGAAACCGGCGGCATTCGCCCAGGACGTCACGCAGGGTGGCTGGCTGGACGGTGATGGGATAACCTGACCCTGGGTGGGACCATGTTCCAAAAATTGCTGTTTCTGACCATCAGGGACGTCGGCTGGCCCGCAAAATTGGGCTTTGCCGTTTGCGGCGTGCTGGTTTCGGCGATGCTGCGCGCGATTACCCATTTGGTGGCGCCCGGCGTGTCGCCATATGCCTTCATCTATCCGGCTGCGTTGCTCACCACGCTGTTGGGGGGATGGCAGCCGGGGCTGCTGGCGCTGATCGTTTCCGAGACGCTGGGATGGCTGGTGGTGGTGCCCCAGGCCGGGATGGCCGGACTGCCCATGCGATATCAGCTGTCGGCCGCCGTGATCGCGGCGTTGACGGGCCTCAGCATTATCGCGCTGGCGCATGCGTTTCGTTTGGCGGTGCGCTTCGGGTTTACCGAACGGGGAGAAAAACTGGCCGAACGCGAGATGCTGTTCCGGGAGCTGAAGCATCGCGTGGCCAATGATTTCGCGTTGACGACCGCCTTGCTTAAGCACGAGGCCAGGCAAAGCCTCGAACTGCCGGTGCGCGAGGCATTGGACGAAGCGGCGCAGCGCATCAATTCCTTTGCCCGCATTCATCGCCAGATTTACCTGCAATCGGACGTCATTTCCGTAAATCTGACGGAATATATCGAGGACCTGTGCGGAAGCTTGCGGCTTGCGCTTCCGCAGAACATCAAACTGTCCTGCGATCTGCCGCCGCTTTTGTCGCAAAGGGACATTGCGCTCGCGCTGGGACTGTTGATGAACGAACTCGTCACCAACGCTTTGAAGCATGCGTTTCCGGACGGATCCGGCGGCCATGTGACGGTGCGCATCCGCCAAACCGCGAATGGATGGGAGTTCTCGGTAAAGGACGATGGGGCCGGGATCGGCCAGATCATACCGGGGCTGGGCACAAGCCTGATCGACCAATTCGCGCGGCAGGCTGGCGGCCAGCTGTCCCAGGAGCATGGCAACGGCACCCGTATCCGATTGATGTTGCCTCCCGACGCGCTCAGGCCAGCCTCGCTGATGCGGGATGACTGAACGGCGGAGCGGCAGGGGAATTGGGGCTGGCGAACCCGGCAGGACTTGAACCTGCGACCGCCGGATTAGAAATCCGATGCTCTATCCAGCTGAGCTACGGGTTCGCACTGCCTCCTCATACACTGCGCCGGTTGCCGATTGAGCGAAAAAACAACGGCCTGCACAGGCGTGCAGGGAAGACACTCGGCATCGGCATAAAATATGCAATTATATCAAATTGTTATTCTGAAGCCTGACATTGGTGCTTTAGCGCGCCGGGGCTATTCGGCGGCCTTTTCCGCTTCCGGCTTCGCCGCCCGGCGCGCGAAGAGCAGGATGTGGTGGATGGTTTCCTTCAGCCCCGTGGTCACGACATCGGATTCGGTGGCTTCGATACTGTCCAGATAGCGCGAATGGTCGTCGCCCAGGCCCCAGAACACGGCCATCACCGGTACGCCCGCCGCATGCTTATGCAGTCGGCGTACCTGATAGCGGGCGTTCTTGTAGGTGCCGGGCTCCAGATAGGAGACGCACACCACCTGGACGCCCGTCATGTCGAGAGAATCGATCTGCGATGCTGACGCCTGGTCGGACGACACGACCTGCGCGCCGATGCCGTATTTCTCCAGCATGTCGACCAGGAGCAGGGCCGCCGCTTCGTCCAAAGGCCCGCGCCCGGCAATGCAAAGCACGGGCTTGCCGTCCCGCCAGGGCGGCGGCAATTCCATCCGCTTGATGCTGCCGTCACTATGGTCCGAAAGATTGGCGACGATGCCCTGGATCGCATCGCGGATGCGGACCTGACGCGGGACATCCAGCACGCCGCGATTGACGTCGGCCTGGGCCAGCATCAGGGCGCGGGCCACCACTTCGTCATAGTAGGACGCCAGTGTGCTGTTGCGCAGGAACTCCTCCGCATCCTCGGTGGCGTCGTCCGGATCTTCCGCCAGCATGCGCAGATAGAGACTTTCCTCGGTTTTCAGCGCCGGGGTATCGCCCAGCATGACCTCCAGGAATTCCAGGCTCTCGATATGCCGCCCCAGCACCACGAAGCACATGGTGAGAGGGGTCGAAAGCAGAAGGCCCACCGGCCCCCACAGCCAGGTCCAGAACACCGCCGCCACCACCACGGCGACGGCGGACAGGCCCATGCTGCGGCCATAGACGAACGGTTCCACCACTTGGCCGATCACCGCTTCCACGCCGCCGAACAAAGTCATCACCGAAAACAGCATCGACCAGCCGGGATCGACCGCCAGCGCCAGAGTGGCGGGAAAAAGAAACGCGATGGGAACGCCGACATAGGGGACGAAGCGGAACAGCATGCCGATCAGGGCCCACAATCCCGCATTGGGGATGCCGATCAGCCAGAGCCCGATCCCGATGGTGGCGCCGAAGCTGGCGTTGATGATGGTCTGGAGCGCCAGATAGCGCGAGAGCCGCGAGGCGGCTTCATCCAGCGCCGTGGAAGTGCGCTGCATGTCGCCCGACCCGGCCAGGCGCACGAAGCGATCCCGAAGATCGTCTTTCTGCAGCATGATGAAGCCGACGAACACCAGCACCAGCGCCATGGTGGCCAGAGGTTCCAGGAGCGGTCCCAATATGGTCTGCGCCACTTCCCAAGGCGCGACCGATTGGCGGCGGATCTCCACCGGCACCGGCTTTTCGTCCGGCAGTGCGCCGGCGGACGGCTGGTTCTGCTGGTCCCTGGAGCCGGTGATCTGTTCGGCAAGCACCTCGATGGTCTGGTTGAGGCGCGCGATGGTCCCGTGGCCGGTCGACAGCCGCACGGACTGGATCTTGTGACCGATATTGGTCTGATAGCGGGGCAGGTCGGCGGCAAGGCCGGCGAATTGCGATCCCACAAAGGCGCCGATCGCAGACAGGATCACCAGCGCCAAGGTCAGGCTGAGAAGCACCGAAGGGATATGGCCTAGCCTGAGATGCCGCAAGAGGCTGACCAGCGGGGCGATGGCGAAGGACATCAGGACCGCCAGCGCCAAGGGCATCAGCACCGGGCGGCCGAAATAGAGCCCGCAGACCACCACGGCCGCGATCACGGCCATCATGAATTTGGGAGTCAAGCTGTTGGTCGCGGTACCGCGGGGTGGCATGTCAGCTCGGCGATGCTCCAGGACCGCAACGGCGCGGCGCACTCACTATAGCGTATGAAAGCACGGATCGTTCAGGGCAATCCTGCGGGCCAATCGTCAGGCCAGCTGGCGGAAGAAGCAGGTCGGCGCCCCGGTATGGCAGGCCGGGCCCAGCTGATCGACCTTCAGCAGCACCACATCGCCGTCGCAATCCACAAGCGCCTCGAGCAGCCGCTGGGTATGGCCGCTGGTTTCGCCCTTGCGCCAGACCTTCTGGCGGGAGCGCGACCAATAGGTGACTTCCTTGGTGGCAAGAGTGGTCGCCAGGGTCTCGCGATTCATCCAGGCCATCATCAGGACCTGGCCGGTGGCGGCCGATTGGGCGATGGCGGGCACCAGCCCCCGCTCGTCGAACGAGACGGCATCGAGAAACGCCGATTGGGTCAGAGTGTCAGTCACCTGGTGTCCTATTTGGTACCGTTCAGGCGCAGGAAGCCCTGTTCCAGATCGGCAATCAGATCGCCCGCATCTTCCAGCCCGGCATGGATTCGCACCACCGGTCCCTTGGCCTCGAAGGACCCGGCGGTGCGGTGGATATGGCTGGGAAGGATCAGGCTTTCAAACCCGCCCCAGGAATAGCCGATGCCGAAATGGTGCATTCCATCGATGAAAGCGGCCAAGGCGGCGTCGGAAACCGGCTTCAGCTCGAAACCGAACAACCCGCAGGCGCCCTTGAAGTCGCGCTTCCAGACGACGTGCCCCGGATCGTCGGGACGGGCGGGATAAAGGATGCGCGTCACTTCCGGGCGGGCCGCCAGCCAGTCCGTCAGGGCGAGCGCCGTTTGCTGGTGACGCTTCAGGCGTACCGCGAGGGTGCGAAGCCCGCGCAGCGCCAGAAAGCAGTCATCGCCGCTGGCGTTCAGGCCCATATTGCCGTGGGTCTCCTTCAACCGCGCCGCATGACCCGCATTGGCACTCACATAACCGATATTCACATCGGCATGGCCGCCCAGATATTTGGTGCCGGCCTGGATCGACAGATCCACGCCATGACCATGGGCATCGAATAGAAGCGGCGTCGCCCAGGTATTGTCCAGAAGCACGGATGCGCCATGGGCATGCGCGATCCTGGCGATGGCGGGAATGTCCTGGATTTCGAAAGTGAGCGAGCCGGGGCTTTCGCAGAACACCACCCTGGTGTTGGGGCGCAGCAGCGGCGCGATATCGGCGTCCGGCGCGTAATAAGTCGTTTCAACACCCAGGCGCTTCAACGTCGTGTCGCAGAATTGGCGCGTGGGGCCATAGACGCTGTCGGTCACCAGCATGTGATCGCCGCTGGCGATGACGGACAGGATCGCGGTGGTCGCCGCATTCAGCCCTGACGGCACCAGGACAACCTGCGCGCCGCCTTCCAATTCGCCGATTGCCTCTTCCAGGCTTTGTGATGTCGGTGTGCCGCGCCGTCCATACGTGTAGGGCTGCTTGCCCGGCGCCATGCTGGCGATATCGGGAAACAGGATCGTCGATGTGCGATAGACCGGTGTGTTGACGGTGCCGAAATGCGATGCGCTCATGCGGCCGCTGCCGACCAGGATGGTTTCCGGTTTGTCGCGCATTTCGCTCACGTCTTTTTTTCCTCAAGCATGGGGGCCAGCGGGCGGTCGGCCGCATGGATAATCACTCCGGCGACGGCCGCAATCGCCGCTATCATCACAAAGAACAGGGCCTTGTCCATCTTTTCCCAATAGCTGGCGAGCCAGCCCTGCAGGAAGCCGCCACCCAGGAAATTCGGCAGGAAATTCACCGCCATCATCAGCGAGGCGATGCGCAAGGGCGCGACTTTGGAGAAAAGCGACATGCTGGCCGGATAGAGCGTGATTTCGCCCATCGTCATGACGACAAAATACAGCGTCATCCATAGCCAGCTGGATTTTCCCCCGCCCGCGCTCCAGGCCACCGCCGCCATCACCAGATTGGCGGCCATCATCAGATAGCAGCCCCACGCCATTTTCATGGTGCTGCTGGGCGCACCCCTCCGGTCCCACAGGGCCAGGAGCAGGGGCGTGCCGATGAAGATCACGAAGGGGTTGACCGACTGGAACCAGGTCCAGGGAATTTCCCATCCGAACAGGGAGCGGTCGGCATTGTCGATCGACCAGAGCGCCATGGTGTTGCCCTGCTGTTCGTTGCAGGCCCAGTAAAGGGTGAGCGGAATGACCAGAAGGAAAAGAGCGCCGACGGATTTCCATTCCGCTTTGGTGAGAGGCGGGCGCGGCTCGTGCGCGCGCGTTCGGCGCGGCGGCTCGGGCGGCAGATATTTCCAGCCTGAGAGATAGACGATGAGAGCGAACAGCATGCCCACGCCGGCGGCGGCGAACCCATAGGCCCAGCCGACTTTCTCCCCCAAGGTGCCGCAGACAAACGGGGCGAGAAAAGCGCCCAGATTGATTCCCACATAGAAGATCGAATAGCCCGCGTCGCGCCTGGGATCGCCGGTCTCATACAAGAGACCCACCTGAGTCGTGGTGTTGGTTTTGAAGAATCCCACGCCGAAGATCAGCAAGGTCAGCGCCGGGAAAAGCATGTTCTCGAACGCCATCATGAAATGGCCGAACGCCACCATCACCATGCCGAAAATCGCGATCCGTCGCTGGCCGAAAAAACGGTCCGCCAGCCAGCCGCCCAGCAAGGGCGTGCCGTAGATCAACCCGGTATAGGTGCCGTAGATCAGCGCCGACAATGGCTGAACGCCGAGCGGCCCGGACAGCATTTCATAAAAGGCTTTGACCTGCGGATAGAGCCATACGTCTTCCACATGCCCCGGCAGGAGCAGATATTTGACGAGATAGCCGACCAGAAGGGCGCGCATTCCATAATAGGAAAAGCGCTCCCACATTTCCGTGCCGAACAGGAAGGCCAGCCCGCGGGGATGGCCGAACAATGTGCCTGTCACTTTCACGCAGGCCGCGCCCGCCGCAGCAGCCAGCCATACAGCAAGGCGATCAGACCGGCGAAGCCGGCATAGGCAAGAAGGCTGGAGAGCGAGAAATCCGGTCCCACGATCGCCAGCGGCGCATCCTTGTTGAAAGCCACGATAAGGCCGGCATTGATCACGCCGAACAGGCTTTCGCCCACGATCAGGCCTGAAGCCACCAGCACGCCCAGCCGTTCGGCATGCTCGCCGCGCACCTTGCGGTTATAGAGCCAGCCGATCACGGCCCCCACCACGACGGGAAGCGTGGCTTCCATGGGAAGATAGATTCCCAAACCCACGGCCAGCGGCGGAATGCGGAGCAGCTTGGTCATGCGCAGGATTTCATCCAAGAGCACGATGCCCGCGCCGACCAGAGCCCCGATCTCGATCATGTCCCAGTTGAGCTTGCCGCCGATCACCCCTTGCGCCAGCGCCGCCATCAGATTGGCTTGCGGCGCCGCCAGAGGCTGCGACGTGACGGTGTGAAGGTTGGCGGCCCCGGCAAACCCATACGCCTGGGCCAGAAGGTTGAGCACGACGGGCACGGTGACCGTGGACGCGGCGACGCCGGCCAGCAAAGCCACCTGCTGACGCCAGGGCGTGGCGGATACCAGCTGGCCGGTCTTCAGATCCTGGAGATTGTTGTTGGAACTGCAGGCCACCGCGAACAGAACAGCAGTGATGAATAGCGCAATCGCCACCAGGGCATTCGGGCTGGCGCCGCCGAACAGAACCGCCAGCCCCAGCGCAGTGCCCACCACCGCCAGAATGCCCACGCCAGAAATGGGACTGTTGGAGGAACCGATCAGCCCGGCCATGTAGCCGCAGATGGCGGAAACGAAAAAACCACCGGCGAGAATGACGGGGATCGAGAACAGGGCGATCGCAAGCGCCGAACCGGTAAGGCCCGCTTCGCTGCTGAAGCGCCAGACCAGCCAGGTGATGACCGCCATGGAAACCAGGCCCAGTGTCAGAATGAGGGAGAAGGGCATGTCGCGGTCTGTCTGGTCGATGACACCGGCAGCGCCACCATGGGCCCGCATGGTGGCCTTCAGCCCGCTGACGATCGGTCCCATGGTCCGGGCCAGGGACCAGATCGCCGCGACCGCCATGGCGCCCGCGCCTATGAACCGTACATCGTTGCGCCATATGCCGGTGACGAAACTCGCCAGATCACCCTGCATGGGCGTCATCGCCGTGATCAGGGGCACTGCGCCGGCCCAGGCGATCAGAATGCCCGCCAGCATGGCGAGGCCAACAGAGATTCCCACCAGATGGCCGGCGCCCATCAGGGCCAAGGAGAAAGAAAAGCTATAGCCGGTCGCGGCGGCGGGCCCGACCTGGAAAAAGCCGCGGGCGCCATCGGCGGCCAATCGCATCGCGGTGGCGATCGCCAGCACGGACGAAGCGACTGCGCCATAGACCACCGCCAACAGGCCCTCGCGCGCTTCCGGATTTTCGGCGCGCATGTCGGATCCCACTTTGAGCACTTCGGCGGCGGCCAGGCCTTCCGGATAGGGAAGATCGGATTTGGTCACCAGGGCGCGGCGCAGGGGCACGGTGAACAGCACGCCCAACACGCCGCCCGCGGCGCAGATGAGAAAGGAGGTCCAAAACGGAAAGCCTTGCCACCAGCCGATGATCAACAGGCTGGGCAAGATGAAAATGACGGAAGACATGGTCCCGGCCGCCGAGCACACGGTCTGGACGATGTTGTTCTCCCGGACATTGGAACCGGAAAAAAGCCCCAGCAGGGCCATCGAGATCACGGCGGCGGGGATCGAGGTGGCGATGGTGAGCCCCACCTTCAGACCCAGATACATATTGGCGGCGGTGAAAGGAAAGGTGAGCGCCACACCAAGGGCAACGCCGCGCCAGGTGAGTTCTTTTTCGCTGGATGAAGCCATGGCCCGCCCCGAAATTGCCGGTCCGACTTTGCCCGCAATCGCCAGTCAGGGCAATTCCACTATCAGAGCAATTCCACGAACCGCTCTTCCCGCGCATAGGGCGTAAAGCCCAGCCGCTGATAGAGAGGCAGGGCGCGGGGATGATCCAGGGTGCAGGTATTGACCAGCAATTTGGAGATCGGCTGCGCCCAGGCGCTGGCGCAGGCCTGATAGAGAAAGAAATAGCCCAGCCGCTTGCCGGTGGCTTCGGGCGTCAGCCCGAAATAGGCGATGTTGGCGGTGCCGTCGGCGCGAAAATCCAGTTCCGCCATTCCGGCCGGAGTTCCGTCCGTGTACAGAACATAAAGATGGTTGCTGGCGGCATGGATGATGTCCGCCAGCTTGTCATCAGGGATTTTCTTGCGATCGACCCAGAAATATTTGCTGCCTACCGCGTCATAGAGATAGCGGTAGAAATGCACCGGCGGATGTTCGCTTCTGAGAAACGCGATCTTGCCGCGCGGCAAGGGCGGGGGCAGGGCCACGGGCTTTGAGATCATTTCCAAAAAAGTGACCGTCATCGGCAGGCGCCGGGAATGTTCTTTTCCAGACATCAGGCAGGACCCGTCGCTACCGGTGCATCATCGCGCCCGCCCCATTCCGTCCAGGAGCCGTCATAGACCGCAACCTGGCGGCTGCCCAGCTTCTCCAGCGCCAGCATCAGGATCGTGGCGGTGACCCCAGTGCCGCAACTGGTGATGATGGGCGCGCGCAGGTCCACGCCTTTTTCCGCGAACAAGGTCTGCAAGGCTTGATCGTCTTTCAGGTGTCCGTCGCTCGTCAGGACCGCCCGATAGGGAACATTCGCCGCGCCCGGCATGTGGCCGGATTTCAGGCCGGGGCGGGGTTCGGCCTCGCTGCCCTCGAAGCGCGGGGCGCTGCGCGCGTCCAGAACCTGGGTATTGCCCAATGCCGCCTTGACTGCATGGAAGTCGCGCAGGATGGCGCCGTTCGGCCTTGGCGTGAATGTCGCCGCGACCGGATGAGCAGGGCCGCTTTGAAGCGCGCCGCCCGCTTTTTTCCAGGCGGGCAGGCCGCCATCCAGCACCGCCACCTTGTCATGGCCCATCGCCTTGAGTGTCCACCAGACGCGCGGCGCCGAAAAAATGCCCGCGCCGTCATAGACCACCACCATGTCGCTATCGCCGATCCCCAACGCGCCGGCATCGCGCCCGAATTGCTGGGGCGTGGGCAGCATGTGGGGCAGGCTGGTGCCATGGTCCGATAAAGCGTCGATGTCGAAAAACACCGCGCCGGGAATATGCGCGGCCTCGAATTCCGCTTTCGGATCGCGCTTGTCGGCCGGCATGTACCAGGACGCGTCCAGCACACGGACCTTGGCAAGGTTCTGCATCAGCCATTCGGCGGAAACGATGTCGCTCATGTCTGATATGGGACCGCGAGGGCGGGGCGCGTCTCGGTGAGCCAGCGCGGCGCGGGCAGTCCCTTTCCTTTCAGGAATTCGGGGTTGAACAATTTGCTTTGATAGCGGTTGCCGTAATCGCACAGCATGGTGACGATGGTGTGCCCGGGTCCCATTTCGCGGGCCATGCGGATCGCGCCCGCGACATTGATGCCGGACGAGCCGCCCAGGCACAGGCCCTCATGTTCGAGAAGATCGAAGATGAGGGGCACGGCTTCGCTGTCGGGAATCTCATAGGCATCGTCGATGGGTGCGTCCTTGAGATTGGCGGTGACGCGGCCCTGGCCGATGCCTTCGGTGATGGAGGATCCGTGCGACTCCAATTTGCCGGTCTTGATCCAGGAATAGATCGCCGCTCCCAAGGGATCGGCGGCGGCAATTCTCACATCGGGGTTATGCCGTTTCAAGGCGATGCCCGTGCCGGCCAAGGTGCCGCCGCTGCCCACCGCACAGGTGAAGCCGTCGATCTTGCCGCCGGTTTGCCGCCAGATTTCAGGGCCTGTGGTTTCGATATGGGCCTGGCGGTTGGCGACATTGTCGAACTGGTTGGCCCAGACCGCGCCGTTCTTTTCCGTCTTCGCCATCTCGTCCGCCAGCCGTCCCGACAGGCGGACATAATTGTTGGGATCGCGATAGGGCACGGCCGGCACTTCGATCAGCTGGGCGCCCATCAGACGCAGCACATCCTTCTTTTCCTGGCTCTGGGTTTCGGGGATCACGATCACGGTCTTGAAGCCCATCGCGTTCGCCACCATGGCCAGGCCGATGCCGGTATTGCCGGCGGTGCCTTCTACTATGGTGCCGCCGGGCCTCAGCGCACCCCGCGCCATGGCATCGCGGATGATGTAAAGGGCGGCGCGGTCTTTGACCGACTGGCCGGGGTTGAGGAATTCCGCCTTGCCCAGGATTTCGCAGCCGGTTTCCTGTGATGCGCGCTTGAGGCGGATGAGCGGCGTGTTGCCGATCGCCGCAATGACATCGGGAAAGATCATACTTGAAATCTAGAGGGCTCCAGGAAGGGCTTCAACCCTTGGAAATCGCCCGGAAGCCCTTCAGGGCGCGCATGCGCCCTTCGTCCAAATCCACAATGGGCGCTGGATAATCCGGGGGAGGCACCGGCGCATCCCAAGGCCGATGGATGTACCGGTCAGGCACATCTTTCAATTCCGGGACAAAGCGGCGGATATAATCGCCGTGGGGATCGAATTTCTGACCCTGCAGCACGGGATTGAAAATCCGGAAGAAAGGTGCGGCGTCGGCGCCCGATCCGGCGACCCATTGCCAGTTGGCGGCATTGTTGGCCAGGCCCGCATCGACCAGCGTGTCCCAGAACCATTCCTCGCCGCGTTTCCAATGAATGCCCAGATGCTTGATCAGCAGGGAGGCCGCGATCATCCGCACCCGATTATGCATCCAGCCGGTCTGCCAGAGCTGCCGCATGCCGGCATCGACGATGGGAATGCCGCTCTGTCCGCGGCACCAGGCGGTGAAGTCCTTTTCGCTTCGCCGCCAGGGAAAATCGGCAAAGCGCGGATCGAACGGCTTGTCCGGCAAGCGGGTATTGTGAAACAGCAGCTGGGCGCAGAATTCGCGCCAGCCCAACTCCTTCAGGAAGGTCTGGGCGCCGTCACCGCGGGCATGGGCGCTTGTTTTGACGGCGTGCCAGATCTGGCGCGGACCGATCTCGCCCCAATTCAGATGCGGCGAAAGCCGGGAGGTGCCGTCTTTATCAGGGATGTCACGGGTGCGTGCGTAATCGGAGATGTTTTCCAGGAAGGAGGAAAGCGCCCGATGCGCCGCCGCTTCTCCGGGCGTCCAATCGAAAGTCTTCGCCCAATCCGGCTTGACCGGTAACAGCGCCCAATCCGCGAGCGTGTCGCTTTTGACATGGGTATGGAAAGTAAGTTTGCGCGGCGCGGGATGCGGTTTTCCAGGTTCGGCTTTTCCTTTGAGCGCATTCCAGAAGGGCGTGAAGACCCGAAAAGGCTTTCCCTCCTTGGTCGCGATCTCCCAGGGTTCGAACAGCAGGGACGCATTGAAGCTTTCGATTTCGATTTTACCCTCGATCAGCCGTCGCTTGAGCGCTTTGTCCCGCGCGACGGCATGGGGTTCGTAACAGCGATTCCATACGACGGCTTCGGCACCGGTTTCCCCGACCACGGCAGGCAGGATTATTTCCGCGGGGCCATGCCGCAACATCAGCTTGCCGCCGTCATGCCGGCGCAAATTCTTGTCCAGCGCGGCAAGAGAATGATGCAGCCACCAGCGCGCGGCGCCGCCCCATTTCCATGCGCCGGGCGTTTCGTCATCCAGGATGTAGAGACAGATGACAGGCCGCCCCGACTTCGCCGCGAAGTCCAGTGCGGGATTGTCGGCCAGGCGCAGGTCCTGGCGGAACCAGACGATGATCGGTTTCATGAACCGATCACGCGCCGGACCGGTGCCTGGATCAACGCTTGCCGTGGCGCGCGCATTCGCCATGCCGGAAACAATTCGTCACATGATCATTCACCATGCCCACCGCCTGGGCGAAGGCGTAGGAAATCACCGGACCGCAGAAATTGAAGCCGCGCTGCTTCAGGTCGCGGGCGAGATTCTCGCTCATCTCGCTCTGGGCGGGAATCTGGTCGCGGGTCTTGAATTTGTTGTCGACCGGCTTGCCGTCGACATGCTTCCAGATGAAGTCGCGGAACCCGCCCGGCTCTTCCTCGATTTCCAACCAAAGTCTGGCGCCCTTGATCGCCGCTTCGATCTTGGCACGGCTGCGGATGATGCCGTCATTTTTCAAGAGCCGGTCGATGTCGCGGGCGCCATATCGGGCGATTCGATTGGGATCGAAGCCATGAAAGGCTTTGCGGAAATTCTCCCGCTTGCGCAGGATCGTGATCCAGCTGAGACCAGCCTGAAAACCGTCCAGCACAAGCTTTTCGTAAAGCGCGCGGCTGTCATATTCCGGCACGCCCCATTCGGTGTCATGATAGGCGACATACAATTCATCGACACCGGGCCAGGCGCAGCGTTGCTTGTCTTTCATGAGTCCAACCATGAGGGCCTGGCGAGAGTCACCGCGATCGTACCGGCCGTCAATGATGCTTTGGCTTCATCCAGCCGGTCCAGGCGCACCAGCGCGAAACCTTCGGCCCCATAAGTGGAAATGATTTCTCCCACCTCCAGGACGGCGCTGGTAATCGCGGTGCCGGCCGGCGGCAGCATGCCATCGGCTTTGACGGGCAGAATGCGTTTGCGGGCCGTGCCGCGATGCTTCATCCGCGCGGTCAATTCCTGGCCGACATAGCAACCCTTGTCGAAGGCGACGCCGTGCAATTCGTCCAGCCCCGCATCCAGTGCGAAGACTTTGTCGCTGCCGAAATCGGCGCCTTCGGGCACGCCCAAGGCGAGGCGCTCCGCATGGTAGATGGCGGGACCGTCCAGGAAATCAGGCATCTCGGCGGCGGCGCCGATGCTGCGCGGTCCCAGCATCGCCAGCCTGGGGTCGGGGAAGGTGACGGCGCGCTCGGCCGGCCGTCCCGTCAGGCCGGCATAGACCGCCAGCTGCGGACGGACTGCTATGCCGATCCTGGCCCGTAAACGATACATTGTAAGCCGCTTGGCCAAAGCCTCGGCCCGGTCGGCCGGGCAGTCCAGCAGCACCGCGCCATCGCCTTCGGTCACCAGGAAATCGAACAGGATCTTGCCCTGGGGGGTCAGCAGCGCGGCATAAAGGCCGGTTTGGGGTGCCAACCGTCCGATGTCATTGGTGATCAGACCCTGCAGAAAGTCCCGCGCTTCGCCGCCTTCCAAGGCGATAACGGCGCGGTCTTTGAGGTGAACGGGCTCCATGGCTCCGGAAGTAGCCTTCCCGGCCACGGTTGCCAAGGTGGTGGGGAGGCGCTAACCCAGACCCGGCATGAGCGAAACATTCGATTTGTTGATCCGCGGCGGCATAGTCGCCACCCCGAATGGCATTGCCCCAGCGGATGTCGGGGTCATTGGCGGCCGGATCTCCGCCATCGGCAGCTTTGCCAATGCCAAAGCCCAGGAGATTTTCGAAGCGCGGGGACTTCACGTCCTTCCCGGCGTCATCGACAGCCAGGTGCATTTCCGCGAACCCGGCAACGAGCATAAGGAAGATCTCGAGACCGGCAGCCTTGCCGCCATTCTGGGCGGCGTTACGGGCGTGTTCGAAATGCCCAACACCGCGCCGCCCACCACCACCAGGGCTGCCATCGACGACAAGCTTGCCCGCGCCAAAGGCCGGATGCATTGCGACTACGCCTTCTATGTCGGCGCGACGCCCGCCAATGTGGGGGCGCTGGCCGAATTGGAACGGCTGCCGGGCGTCTGCGGCGTCAAGGCGTTCCTGGGATCTTCGACCGGCTCGCTTCTGCTCAATCACCCCGATGATATCCTGGCCGCCTTGAAAGCGGGCCATCGCCGCATGGCGGTCCACTCCGAAGACGAGGACCGCCTGATCGCGCGCAAATCCTTCGCGGAGCGCGGCAAGCCTTGGACCCATCCTGTGTGGCGTGATGCCGAAGCGGCGCGTGCCTCCACTGAGCGGGTGCTGGGTCTGGCGAAACAGGCGGGCCGCCGCTTGCATGTGCTGCACGTCACCACGTCAGATGAGCTTCCGCTCCTGGCCGCCGCCAAGGACTTCGCCACCGCCGAAACCACACCCCAGCATTTGGCCTTGAGCGCGCCCGATTGCTACGAGCGGCTGGGCAGCTATGCCCAGATGAATCCGCCAATCCGCGATGAGAGTCACAGGCTGGCGCTGTGGAAGGCAGTGCGCGAAGGCGTGATCGACGTGATCGGCTCCGACCATGCGCCGCACACGCGCGCGGAAAAGGACAAGATCTATCCCGACACCCCGTCGGGCATGCCTGGCGTGCAGACCCTGGTCACGATCCTTCTGGATCACGTCAACAAAGGCGACATGAGCTTGGAGCGTTTCGTCGATCTCACCGCATCGGGACCGCAGCGCATTTTCGGGCTGGCGGGCAAGGGCCGCATCGCTTGCGGTTATGACGCCGATTTCACCATCGTGGACATGGGCCTGACGCGCACCATCGAGAATAAATGGATCGCATCGCGCTGCGGCTGGACGCCGTTCGACGGCATGAAGACCAAAGGCTGGGCGGTTGCCTCGGTGTTGGCCGGAAAGATTGTCGTGCGCGATTTCGCCTTGACCGGAAAAGCCACGGGAAAGCCGCTGCGCTTTGTCGAAACGCTCGAGCCGTCCTCGTCGTCCCGGCCTTGATGGCCTGCCGCAATTGTTTGTCGTGATTTAAGGCCGCCGATGTTCGTTGTTCTCATAATATCCGGGGTGATTATGGGGCTGATCGCGGCGGTGCCGATCGGTCCGGTCAATTTGATCTGCATCCGGCGCAGTTTCGCCTTCGGTCCGGTCAATGGATTCGTTTCGGGGCTGGGCGCGGCCTTGGGCGACGGCGTCTTCGCGGCGATCACGTTTTTCGGCCTCACCTGGATCGCCGAGCTGATCCAGAGCTATGACGTCATCATCGAGCTTGTGGGCGGCGCGCTCCTGGTCTGGTTTGGCGTGCACACGATCCTGTCGCCGGCTGCCGGCAAGGTGGAAGACGGGGACAAGAATGAACCCGGCGCATCGACTCTGGTGCGTGCCATGGTTTCGACTTTCGTCCTGACCATCACCAATCCCGCCACCCTGATCGCCTTCGCCTCCATGTTCGCCAGCTTCCGCGCCCTGGTCGGCGGCGCCAATTCCTATGTCGATGCGGGCTTCGTCGTGGCCGGCGTGGTGGGCGGCTCGGCCGGCTGGTGGCTGTGCCTGACCAGCGTGATCGGCATTTTCCATACCCGTATCACCGACCGCACCGTGCGGATCATCAACCGGGGCTCGGGCGTCCTGGTGGCCCTGTTCGGGCTGGCTGTCCTGATCCATGTGGTCATGAAAGTGTTCGGACCGAACGGCTGACCCCCATTTTTGCCAGAATCCTTCATTTCTTTGGCTTCCCGCCCCTGTTCGGGACAGGGGCGGCCACGCTAAATTCCGGCATCGGCCGGTTACGAGTTGGAGCCGGTAAAGAGTTGGAGAATGTGATGAAGTTTCCTGCGGCGTTCGTGGCGGCGGCGATCCTGGCCTTGCCGTTGGCGGCTTCGGCCGCCGATCCCGCGCCGCCCAGCACGGACCCGGCCCTCAGCGCCCAGGCCAATGCCGCTTACCTGGCGGCGAACGCCAAGAAAAAAGGCGTGATCGTCAAACCCGACGGCCTGCAGATCCTGATGTTGCAGAACGGCTTCGGCCGCCGGCCCGCCGCCACCGATTCCGTGGAGGTCTATTACACCGGCGCCTTGATCAACGGCCGCGTGTTCGACGGCACCTCGCCGGGCCTGCCGGCGAATTTCAAGGTCAACCAGGTCATTGCCGGATGGACCGAAGCCCTGCAATTGATGCGCGAAGGCGATCACTGGCAGATCGTGATCCCGTCGCAACTCGGTTATGGCGCGCGCGGCGCCGGCAAGGCCATTCCGCCGGACCAGACTTTGGTGTTCGACATGACGTTGGTATCGACCACACCGGCGCCCCGGCGCGGCGAGCCGGGCTATGTTCCCGATCCCAACGATCCCGACGACAAGCCTCAGCGTTAAGGCGTTTCCGTTAATGCGCTTTCGGCAGTTCCTGCGGCGGCAGACTCAAAACGGCGTGCGCTTGCGCATTCTCGTTGCTCTGATCGCGGTGGTGGGCGCCAGCGCGCTGTTCTGGACCAGCCGCGATTACACCGTGGTGGCGCCGGATTGGGACGGGCAGGTGCGCGGCATCGCCTACAATCCCAGCCGCCTGTTCCGCGCCAGCGATCAGTTGCATGTCACGCCGGAACACATAGACCGCGACCTTGCCCAGCTGGCGCATGTTACCGGCCATATCCGCACCTATACGGTGGATGGCGGCATGGACAAGGTGCCGGAAATCGCCCGCCGCTATGGCATGACCGTGTCTATGGGGATCTGGATCAGTCCCGACTTGGCCAAGAACGATCAGCAGATCGATCTGGCAATCAAGACTGCTTTGGCCAACCGGCGGGTGATCGACCGCGTCATTGTCGGCAACGAGACGCAATTGGACGGCTCTGTGTCCGCCGAACAGCTTGGCATCTATCTCGACCGGGTGCGCGCGGCGCTACCGGCCCGCATCAAGGTGACGACGGCGGAACCTTGGTCCACTTGGGTGGTGATCCCCGAAGTGGCCAAGCATGTGGATGTGGTGTTCGTCCATCTGCTGCCCTATTGGGAAAATGTGCACATCACCAGCGCGATGCGCTTCGTCGACAAGCATTATGACATCACCCAGCAGACATTCCCGGACAAGCCCATCATTGTGGGCGAAGCAGGCTGGCCTTCGGAAGGCCGCACCCGCGGCTCGGCCCATGCGTCCATCGCCAACGAAGCTTTTTTTGTGCGCGCCTTCGTCCAGCTCGCGCAGGAGAAGGGCTATGACTATTACCTGATGGAAGGCTTTGACGGGCCTTGGAAAGGTGGGGCCCGAGAAGGTGGCGTGGGTGCCTATTGGGGCATATTTGATGCCACCGGCCATCCCAAATTCGGCTTTACCGGTCTGTTGCGCAGCTTCCCGGAATGGCGGGGCTACGCGATGCTGGCGGCGGTGTTGAGCCTGTCTTTGGGGCTTCTGATCCTGGGGCGCATGCCCAAGGTGCGCCAGACCGGATATCTGGTGATGGGCGGCCTGATCGCTTTGGTTTCGACGGGTCTTCTGGCGCTGATCGACGCCACGGCGCTGGAATATATCGATCCCACCGACATCGCCGCCATGATCGCAATGTCGCCGCTGGTGCTGCTCGCCTGCGCCATCATCCTCACCGAGGGCATCGAGCTGGCGGCGTCCCTGTGGCGGATGGACCGCCGTATTGTTCCCGCCGCGATTCCGGAAAAAAGCGCGCGCGTCTCGATCCATCTGCCGACCTATAACGAGCCGCCGCAGATGGTGATCGAAACCATCGATGCCCTGACGCGGCTTGATTATGACGATTTCGAAGTCATCGTGCTGGACAACAATACGCCCGATCCGGAGGTCTGGCGCCCGGTCGAGGCCTATTGCAAGACGATGGGACCGCGCTTCCGCTTTTTTCATTTCGACAATGTCAAAGGGTTCAAGGCGGGCGGGCTCAATCGCGCTTTGGCGCTCACCGATCCTTCCGCCACCCACGTGGCGGTGATCGACAGCGACTATCAGGTCGAGCCGTTCTGGCTGCGCCGCGCCATGCCGTTCTTCGCCTCTCCCTCCATCGCGCTGGTGCAAGGCCCCCAGGATTATCGCGACGCCGGCGAAAATATCTTCAAGGCCATGGCCTATGAGGAATATCGCGGCTTCTTCCATATCGGCATGGTGGAGCGCAACGAACACAACGCCATCATCCAGCACGGCACCATGACCATCGTGACCAAGAGCGCGCTGGAGGAAGTGGGCGGCTGGAGCGAATGGTGCATCACCGAAGACACCGAGCTGGGACTGAAGCTGTTCGAGGCGGGC